>NZ_JBIMPP010000017.1:0-128860 GCF_043906805.1 Actinomadura sp. SCN-SB
CCCCACCACCGCCCCCCCCCCCGCGGGGGCGCGCCCCCCCCCAGGAGGCGGGCGGGGGTGACCACCCCATGCCCCGCCATGAACCCCGCGCGGCGGCCGCGGGCGTCGCCCAGGCGCCCCGCCGGGACCAGGACCAGGCCGAACATCAGCGCGTACCCCGACAGGATCCACTGCAACTGGCCCTCGGAGGCGTGCAGGCCCTCCCGGATGGAGGGCAGCGCCACGTTGACGATGCTGATGTCCAGCAGGGTCATGAACGCGGCGAGCAGGCACACCGACAGGGCCTGCCAGCGGCGGCGCTTCTCCCCGGCGTCCTCCTCGGCCGCCCCCGCGCCGCCCGTGCCCTCGCTCCGCACGGACTGATCATGTCCTGGGGCGAAGGGGTGCAAACACCCGGTCCCGGACTCCGGAAGGGCCGGGCGGACCGGCGGCCTCCGCTCGGCCGACGCCCCGTTCCGAGAGCCGATTCGGTTATGTCAGGGTATGCAGGGTGAGCGACCAGACTGCGAGCGAGGGCGCCGGCGAACTCCAGTGCTCGGCCAAGGGCTGCCGGGCCGACGCCGTGTGGGCGCTCCGCTGGAACAACCCCAAGATCCACACGCCGGAGCGGCGGAAGATCTGGCTGGCCTGCGAGGAGCACCGGGAGGGCCTGTCGGCGTTCCTGGACCGCCGCGGCTTCCTGCGCGACGTCGTCCCGGTGGCCGACCGCGACGCCCCTCCCGGCTAGGCGGCGGCCAAGGACCCGCCGAGAGGCGGCCGGGAGGTCACACCTCGTGGCGCCTGCTGCGCAAGGAGGCCCGCTCGCCCTCCCAGCCCCCGGCCATCTCGCTGAGGCGCGCGGCGGCGTCCCTGGCGGGCGCGCCGCGCCCCACGGCCAGCCCCAGCAGGTACGCCGTCAGCGGCGCGCCCGGCCTGGCCACGCCGCGTGCCACGTCGCGGGCCAGGTCGAGCACCAGGTCACGGTCGATGTCGTCGCGGTCGAGACCCAGTTCGAGGCAGACCGCGTCGATCCATTCCTCCAGCACGTGCTGCTCCTCCGGTGAGTGTCGTGAACGGGGCCGCGGAGGGCACGGCCTCAGCCGCCGATCGCGGACATGGGACGGGCGGGCTGCAGGAAGCTCGGGTCGTCGATGCCGTGCCCGGCCCGCTTGGCGCGCACCGCGGCCCGCCAGCGCGCGGCCAGGTCGTCGTCGGACGCGCCCGCGCGCATCGCGTCCCGCAGGTTGGACTCCTCGGTGGCGAACAGGCAGTTGCGCACCTGGCCGTCGGCGGTGAGCCTGACCCGGTCGCAGGCGCCACAGAACGGGCGGGTCACCGACGCGATCACCCCGACCCGCTCCGGCCCGCCGTCCACCAGGAACGCCTCGGCGGGCGCGCTGCCGCGCTCGGCGGCGTCCGCGGGCTCCAAGGCGAACTCCCCGCCCAGCGACGCCAGGATCTCGTCCGCGGTGATCATGTCGGCGCGGGTCCAGCCGTGCTGCGCGTCCAGCGGCATCTGCTCGATGAACCGCAGGTGATAACCGTTGTCCAGGCAGTAGCGCAGCAGCGGCACCGCCTCGTGCTCGTTGACGCCGCGCATCAGCACGGCGTTGACCTTCACCGGGAGCAGGCCCGCGTCACGAGCCGCCGCGAGACCGGCCAGCACGTCGGCCAGCCGGTCCCGGTGCGCGAGCCGTTGGAACACCTCGCGGTCGAGGGTGTCCAGCGAGACGTTGACACGGTCCAGCCCGGCGCGTGCCAGCGGCTCCGCCAGCCGGTCCAGGCCGATCCCGTTGGTGGTCAGGGAGATCTGCGGACGCGGACGCAGCTCGGCCGTGCGCCGCACGATGCCGGTGATGCCCCGGCGCAACAACGGCTCGCCGCCGGTGTAGCGCACCTCGGTGATGCCCAGCCGTTCCACGCCGATCCGCACCAGCCGCACCACCTCGTCGTCGGTGAGCAGCTCGGGCTTGGGAAGCCAGTCCAGGCCCTCGGGTGGCATGCAGTACGTGCAGCGCAGGTTGCATCGGTCGGTCAGGGAGACGCGCAGGTCCGTCGCGGTACGACCGAAAGTGTCGACCAGCAAGGGCGCCCCTTTCTGGTGGTGCTCGGCTCCGGGGGTGGCCCCAGGGCCGGCCGCCCGGAAAGCTCCACCATATGCGGTCGCCCCTACCCTGGACGATCAACCTTTCACGCAGACGAGCTGCCTGAGGCGCGCGACCACCTCGACCAGGTCGGACTGCGCCGCCATCACGCTCTCCAGGTCCTTGTAGGCGCCAGGGATCTCGTCGAGCACACCCGCGTCCTTGCGGCACTCCACGCCTGCGGTCTGCTCGCGCAGGTCGTCGACCGTGAAGTTCTTGCGCGCCTTGTTACGGCTCATCTTGCGTCCCGCTCCGTGCGAGGCGGAGTTGAACGCCGACCGGTTGCCCAGCCCGCGCACGATGTAGGTGCCGGTCGCCATCGACCCCGGGATGATGCCCAGCTCGCCGTCGCCCGCGCGGATCGCGCCCTTGCGGGTCACGAGCAGCTCGACGCCGTCGTAGACCTCCTCCGCCACGTAGTTGTGGTGGCAGGAGATCGGGGCGTCCCATGCGCGCAGCCGCGCTCCGAAGAACTTCGTCATGACGTCCTGCGCGAGCGCGAGCATGACCGCGCGATTGCGGCGCGCGTACTCCTGCGCCCAGAAAAGGTCGCGGCGGTATTCGTCCATCTCCCGGGTGCCGGTGAGGAAGACCGCCAGGTCCTTGTCGGGCAGGTCCTGGTTGTGCGGCAGCCTGCGCGCGGCCTCGACGTGGATCTCGGCGAGTTCCTTGCCGATGTTGCGCGAGCCGGAATGCAGCACCAGCCAGATCGCGCCCTCGTCGTCGGCGCACACCTCGAGGAAGTGGTTGCCCGAGCCGAGCGTGCCGAGCTGGCCGCGGGCCTTGCCCAGCCGGTTGCGCACCGCCGGGTGCAGGTCGTCGAACGCCTTCCAGAACGCGTACCAGCCGCGCTCCTTCAGCGCGCGCAGTCCCGCCGGGTCGACCGGCTGCTTGTGGGACGCGGGGCCGACGGGGATCGCCCGCTCCAGGCGTCCGCGCAGAAGGCCCAGGTCGTCGGGCATGTCCTCGACGGTGAGCGAGGACCGCACCGCGGTCATGCCGCAGCCGATGTCCACGCCGACGGCGGCCGGGGACACCGCGTCGCGCATCGCGATCACCGAGCCGACGGTGGCGCCCTTGCCGTAGTGCACGTCGGGCATCACCGCGAGGCCCTCCACCCACGGCAGGCCGGACACGTTGCGCAGCTGCTCCAGCGCGGCGTCCTCGACGGTGTCCGGGTCGGTCCAGATCCGGATGGGGACGCGGCCGCCCTCGAGCGTCTGGTACGGCACCACTTGCTCCTCTCCATCACGGAAGTGCATTACGAAAGCGGTTTCAAACCGTGCTCTATGACGCCAGATAAGGGCACTCCGGTTCAATTTGTTTTTCGCGGATACGCCGGCCCATCACGGCGAAACGGGGCCGTACACGCGTCCGTCCTGGACGCGCATCGGCGGCCGGGCGAGGGCGACCACGAGACGGCGGCTGGGCAGTCCCAGCCTCAGCCGCGCCGCTTCGAGGGACAGGCCGGGCGCGAGCGGGTTGGCGGCGCGGTGCCTGGCCAGTTCCGCGGACAACCGGCCGCGCAGCTCGTCCCAGCGGTCGGGATCGGCGATCCACTCGTCGTCGATCTCCACGGCGGACGGCGGCTCGGCACACCCCATCACCGCCAGCTCGGCGCGGCGCAGCACGCCGTGGCGGCGCAGGATCCGCGCGCCGTCGGGACGGTCGGGCCAGGACGCCAGCTCACGGGCGCGGGCCGCGCCCGCGTCGCGGCGGACGAGCGTGGGCGGGCGGACGTCCAGCACCGTCACGCCCGCGACGGCCCGCCGCGCGGGATCGCGCAGCAGGGCGGCGTCGCCGAGGTGCAGCGGAAGGCGCGTGTTGAGGGTCAGCCGGGCGGTGTCGGGCCCGAGCGGGCGCAGCCGTACCGGGACGGCCGCGGACCCGATGTGCAGGGTCATCTGCCGTGCCAGCCGCCCGGACGCCTCGCCGAACCGGGTGCGCACGTCCACCGAGGCGGTGTGCGTCCACCGGCCGGGGCTCACCAGCGCCATGCCGCGCGAGAACCGGCCGCGCGGGACGCCGCGCACCTCCAGCGAGACGCGGGCGACGCCGCTCACCCGCTCGACGCCCTCACGCGCCACCTCGGCGCCGTGGACCCGCACCCGGTGCCCGGACGGCATGAGGACCAGCTCGTCACCGACCCCCACGGTCCCGGCGGCGAGCGTCCCGGTGACGACCGTGCCCGCGCCGCCCGCGCCCGCGTCGTCGATCCACAGCCGTACCGGCGCGCCCTCGTCGGGGACGGGCAGCCGCGCGACGAGCCGGTCGAGCGCCGCGGTGAGCGCGTCCAGCCCGTCACCGGTCTTGGCGCTGACGGTCACCGCCTCGATGCCGCGCAGCCCCGACTTGGCCACGCGCTCACGGGCCTGGCGCAGCGCCAGCGTCGGGTCGGCCAGGTCGGACCGGGTCACCGCCAGCACGCCGTGCCGCACGCCGAGCCCGTCGACCGCCGCCAGGTGCTCCTCGGTCTGCGCCATCCACCCCTCGTCGGCGGCCACGGCCAGCAGCACCGCGGGCACGGGCCCGACCCCGGCCAGCATCGTGGGGACGAACCGCTCGTGCCCGGGGACGTCCACCAGGGCCAGCCGCTCGCCGGACGGCAGCGCGGCCCAGGCGACGTCGAGGTCGAGGCTGCGCCCCGGCGGGCCGCCCGGCCCGGCGCCCGCGAGCGCGCGCACGAGACTGGACTTCCCATGATCCACATGGCCGGCGGTGGCGACGACCTGCATCAGTTCCCTTCCCGGCAGCCCAGGACGACGGCACGGCGACCGGTCCGGGAGCCGGGCCGCCCGTCACGCACAACCCTAGAGAGCCCCGGCCCGGCGGCGAAAGGCGATCGCGGAGGTGAGACCTCCGTCTCTCCCGGCGCTCCCGCGTCGCGGCCGGGACCCCTGGCAAGTTACTTAACTAAACGAAGTATTAGAATCTGGCCGTCGCCGCGAGCCGTTCGCCGATTCCCGCCCCCCGCGGTTCAGGAGGTCACGTGTCCGCCGGCCTTGGACGTCCGGTGTCCGCCGCAGCGGCACCCGCCCGGCCCCTCCCGGCGGCCCGCCCCGCGGGCGCCGCGCTCACGCTGGTGGCGCTGTCCACGGCGGGACTCGTGGTCTCGGTGCAGCAGACCATGGTGATCCCGCTGCTGCCCGGCCTCATGACCACCTTCGACGCGAGCGTGACGGCGGTGACCTGGGTGTTCACCGCGTCCCTCCTGGCCGGCGCGGTCGCGACCCCGTTGCTCACCCGGTTCGGCGACATGTACGGCAAGAAGCGGATGATCCTGCTGGCGATCGGCACGCTGGTGGCGGGGTCGGCGATGTGCGCGCTGTCGGACTCGCTGGCGCCGCTCATCGCCGGGCGCGCGCTCCAGGGCGTGTCGGTGTCGCTGATCCCGCTGGCCATCGGGACGATCAGGGACGCCTTCCCCGCCGACCGGATCACCACCGCGATCGGCGTGGTCAGCGCGACCATGGGCGTGGGCGGCGCCGCCGGCATGCTGGTGACCGGCCTGATCGCCGCCCGCACCACCAGTCACGCCCCGGTGTTCTGGATCGCCGGGGGGCTGGCCGCGGCGGGCATGGTCCTCATCGCGCTGTGCGCGCCCCAGGTGGGCGAGCGCGCGGGCGGCCGTCCCGACCTGCCCGGCGCCGCGCTCATGGCCTGCTGGCTGGTGTGCCTGCTGCTGGCGATCAGCCAGGGCAACACCTGGGGCTGGGGCTCGCCCGCGGTGATCGGCCTGTTCGCCGGCGCCGCCGTGCTGTGCGCGGCCTGGGTGTGGCTGGAGATGCGGGTGCGCGAGCCGCTGGTGCGGCTGGCCCTGCTCACCGGGCGGCGGTCGCTGTCGGCGAACCTGGCCTCGCTGCTGCTGGGCTTCGCGCTGTTCGCGATGTTCACGCTCATCGCCGGGTTCATCCAGACCCCGCGCGAGCGGTTCGGGTACGGGCTGAGCGGGTCCGTTCTGGACGTGGGCCTGTACATGCTGCCCAGCACCGTGACGATGCTCGGGTTCTCCGTGGTGGCGGGACGGATCTCGGCGCGGATCGGCCCCGCGTTCACGCTGGCGATCGGGTCGGGTTTCGTGGCGGTGAGCTACATGTGGCTCGCGGTGTCGCACGGCCACGTGTCCGACATCCTGGCGTTCAGCGCGATCCAGGGCATCGGCTTCGGCATCGCCTACGCGGCGCTGGGAACGCTGGCCGTGCAGCACGTCCCGATGGGCGAGAGCGGCATCGCCAGCGGCATCAACTCGCTGGTGCGCACCGCGGGCGGTAGCGTCGCGGGCGCCGTCACCTCGGCCGTGCTGGCGGGCCTGACCATCGCGGGGACCTCGACCCCGACGCTGCACGCCTACGTCGTGTGCTTCTGGATCGGGGCGACGGGCGCGGTGCTGGCCGCGCTGGTCGCGTTCACGCACGGCCTGCGGCACGGGCACATGTGAGAGCGCCCCGAACTGACACGCCACGCCGAGGGCACTTGACGAACCGGCCCTCAGCCATGCCCTATAGGGATGCGCCCCGAATAGGGTATTGGGGCAGCGAACCCGCCCCTCGGAGGAAGCCATGGGCGCCTATGCCGCCGCATACGAACGCAGCATCGCCGATCCGACCCGCTTCTGGGGGCTCGCCGCCCGGGACGTGCGCTGGCTGGTCCCGCCGGACCGCGTCCTGGACGACGGGGCGCCGCCGTTCTACCGCTGGTTCACCGGCGGGGAGCTGAACACCTGCGACAACGCGCTCGACCGCCACGTGGAGGAGGGACGTGGCGAGCAGCCCGCCCTCATCTACGACAGCCCCGTCACCGGCACCGTCCGCACCTACTCCTACCGGGAGCTGACCGAGCTGGTGGCGCGGTTCGCCGGGGCGCTGCGCGACCTCGGCGTGGACCGGGGCGACCGCGTCGTCATCTACCTGCCGATGATCCCCGAGGCGGTCATCGCGATGCTGGCGTGCGCGCGGCTCGGCGCCGTCCACTCGGTGGTGTTCGGCGGCTTCGCGGCCAACGAGCTGGCGGTGCGGATCGACGACGCGCGGCCCAAGGTCGTGGTGTCGGCGTCCTGCGGCATCGAGGTCTCGCGGGTCGTCCCGTACAAGCCGCTGCTGGACCGGGCGCTGGAGCTGGCCTCGCACAAGGTGGACCGCTGCGTGATCCGGCAGCGCCCGCAGCTGCACGCCGACCTGGTGCGCCCGCGCGACACCGACTGGGACGAGGCGGTCGCGAGCGCGGAACCCGCCGAGTGCGTGCCGGTGGCGGCGACCGACCCGCTCTACATCCTCTACACGTCGGGGACCACGGGACGTCCCAAAGGCGTGGTGCGCGACAACGGCGGGCACGCGGTGGCGCTGCGCTGGTCGATGGAGAACGTCTACGGCGTCGGTCCCGGCGACGTCTTCTGGGCCGCCTCGGACGTGGGCTGGGTCGTCGGGCACTCCTACATCGTGTACGGCCCGCTGCTCACCGGCTGCACCACCGTCCTGTACGAGGGCAAGCCGGTCGGCACGCCCGACGCGGGCGCGTTCTGGCGGGTGGCGGCGCAGCACCGGGTGAAGGCGCTGTTCACCGCGCCCACCGCGATCCGCGCCATCAAGAAGGAGGACCCGGACGGCGCGCTGCTCGCCGGGCACGACCTGTCGTCCATGGACACGCTGTTCCTGGCCGGGGAGCGCACCGACCCCGACACCTACCACTGGGCGACACGGGTGCTGGGCAAGCCGGTCGTGGACCACTGGTGGCAGACCGAGAGCGGCTGGCCGATCGTGGCGAACCCCCGCGGGCTGGAGCCCATGGAGATCAAGCCGGGGTCGCCCTCGGTGCCCGTCCCCGGCTACGACGTGCGGGTGCTGGGCCCGGACGGCGCGCCGGTGCCGCCGGGCACCGACGGCGACATCGTGCTGCGGCTGCCGCTGCCGCCCGGCAACCTGTCGACGCTGTGGCAGGACGACGAGCGGTTCGTGGAGTCCTACCTCACCCGCCATCCCGGCCACTACCTGACCGGGGACGGCGGGCGCATCGACGAGGACGGCTACGTCTGGGTGATGGGGCGCACCGACGACGTCATCAACGTGGCCGGGCACCGGTTGTCCACCGGGACGATGGAGGAGGTCATCGCGGCGCACCCGGCGGTGGCCGAGTGCGCGGTGATCGGGGTGGCCGACGAGCTCAAGGGGCAGGTGCCGCGCGGCTTCGTGGTGCTCAAGAGCGGTGTGGACGCCGACCCCGCGGCGCTCCGGGACGAGCTGGTGGCGATGGTGCGCGGGCAGATCGGGCCGGTCGCGGCGTTCAAGGAGGTCGCGGTGGTCCCGGCGCTGCCCAAGACCCGTTCGGGGAAGATCCTGCGCGGGGTGATGCGGGGCATCGCCGACGGCCGGGACGTGCCGGTGCCGTCGACGATCGAGGATCCTTCCGTCCTCGACGCGCTGCGCCCGATCCTGCGGTCCGGGTGACCAAGGCGCGCCGCGCCGGCGGGCATGGGCGCCCGCGTCAGCGCCGGGCGTCCGTTCCGGCCCTCCGTTTCGGCCACAGCGCGGCCAGCACCGCGACGATGATCACGGCCGCGCCGATCTGGAACAGCGTCTCCCAGAAGTTCCAGCCCCGGGTCTCCAGGTCGAAGGCGTGGGCCAGGGCGGTGCCCACGAAGGCCGCGACGATGCCGGCCACGATCGTCAGCCAGACCGGCAGGTCCTGCTTGCCCGGCACGATCAGCCGGCCCAGCGAGCCGATGATCGCACCGAAGATGATCGCGGTGATGATCCCCCCGATGGTCATGTGCGCTCCCCTCCTAGGGTGATGCGTCACCGCAGGAATACCCAGAGTGGACATATGCCACACGACCAGCGCAATCACCGGTAGCTCCGGCGCGACCCCTTGCCTCCGGCGTCCGGACGTGGTGCGATACCGGCCGTGCAAGTGCACACTTACTTCAGTGCGACGGACGGCGAGGGCAACGCATGGACGGTGTCATGAGCGGCGGGTCGGACGGCAAGGTGACGGACGGCAATGCGACGGACCGGGACGAGATCCTGCGGCGACGGGCGGAGCTGGAGCGGGAGCCGGCGGGACGCACGGTCGCCACCGAGCTGGCGTCCACCGCGGAACGCCACGGCGGCCTGCCCGCCTACTCCGACCGCGGCGGCGACGGCGAGTGGCACACCCTCACCTGGGGCGAGCTGAGGCACCGCGCGCTGGAGACGGCCGCCGCCTTCGCCGCGCTCGGGCTGGTGCCCGGCGACGTGGTGGCGCTGATGATGCCCAACCGCTCCGAGCACGTGCTGGCCGACCTCGGCGCGATGCACGCGGGCGGCACGCCCACCACCGTGTACGCGACGCTGGCCGCCGACCAGATCGCCTTCGTCGCCGCCGACTGCGCGGCCCGGTACGCCGTCCTGGACGGACGCGACCAGCTCGATCGCTGGCTGCCCGCGCTGGACCGGCTGCCCGGCCTGAGCCGGATCATCGTCGTGGACGTGGTGGCGCTGATCACCCTGGACGGGGAGGTGGCCCCGGTGTGGGCGGCGGCCCACGGCCTGGACGACACCGACGTGGCCGCTCTGGCGTCGCACCCGGCGGTCCTGGAGGAGGTGGGGCGCGCCGTCGAGGAGGCCAACGCGCGGCTGGCCCGCGTCCAGCAGGTGAAGAAGTGGCGGGTGCTGCCGGCGGAGTGGACGGCGGAGAGCGAGGAGCTCACGCCCACGCTGAAGCTGCGGCGGCGGATCGTCCACTCCAAGTACACCGACGTCCTGGACACGCTGTACGCCTCCTGAGGCGGCCGGCGCCCGCGGGTTCCGGTTCGGACCGGCGGGCGCCGGGAATGGCCCGGTCATGAGGCGCCGCAAGGTCGCGTACGGGATCATGATGGGCGTCTGCCTGGCACTGTTCGTGCTGGCCTGGACGCTGGTGTGGCGGTTCTCGGTGGCGGCCGCCCTCGCCATGTCGGTGGTCGCGATGATCATTCCGCCGTTCGCCGTCATCGTGGCCAACTGGAACGTCGAGCGCCACGACTGAAGGCGACACGGCCGGAAGGGAACACGACTGAGAGCGGCCCGCGTGGGTAGCGTCGGCCGTATGGGTCGCATCACCGTGCGCAGGCCGGTTGTGAAGGTGGGCACGGCCGGTGTGCGCGGCCGCAGGCCCGACACGCTCGCCGTCGAGGAGCCGCTGGAGATCCGGGTGGCGGGCCGGCCCCTGACGATCACCATGCGCACGCCGGGTGACGACTTCGAGCTGGTGGCGGGGTTCCTGGCCGCCGAGGGCGTCATCGCCCGGCCGGACGATCTGCTGGCGATGCGCTACTGCGCCGACGCCACCGAGCAGAACACCCTCGACGTGGCCCTGGCGGACGGCGTCGAGCCGCCCTCCGAGCTGATGCGCCGGGCCTTCGCCACCACCAGCGCGTGCGGGGTGTGCGGCAAGGCGAGCATCGAGGCGCTGCGGGTACGGCGTCCCTACGACATCGCCTCCGACCAGGTGCGCCTGACCCCGGTGTCGCTGGCCGCGCTGCCGGACCGCCTGCGGGAGGCGCAGCGGGTGTTCGAGCGCACCGGCGGGCTGCACGCGGCCGGGCTGTTCGACGCGTCCGGCGGGCTGCTGGTCCTGCGCGAGGACGTGGGACGGCACAACGCGGTGGACAAGGTCGTCGGCTGGGCCCTCGCCAAGGGGCTGCTCCCGCTGTCCGGCCATGTGCTGATGGTGAGCGGCCGCGCCTCCTTCGAGCTGACGCAGAAGGCGGCGCAGGCGGGGATCCCGGTGCTCGCTGCGGTGTCGGCGCCCTCGTCCCTGGCGGTGGAGCTGGCCGAGGACGCCGGGATGACGCTGATAGGGTTCCTGCGCGGCGAGACCATGAACGTCTACACGGGCGCGCACCGGATCGAGGCGGACGCGCCCGTGATGTGACGTTCGCCCTCCGTGGCGGGGGTCACGTCCGGAGGGCTTGACCGGCGATCACCGTCCAGGATGATTGACGGCGTGTCCAATGACTCCGGCCCGAGACGGCGGCGGGTCCAGAGCGACGGCGCCGACCTGGCCGTCTACGAGCAGGGCGAGCCGTCCCGCCCGGCCGTGCTGCTCCTGCACGGCTACCCCGACACCCACGCGGTATGGGACGAGGTCGCCGACGAGCTCGCCGGCGACTTCCACGTGATCCGGTACGACGTGCGGGGGGCGGGCGCGTCGTCCCGGCCGCCGGACACCCGGAGCTACGCCTTCGAGCATCTGATGGCCGACCTGCGGGCCGTGCTGGACGCCGTGTCCGGCGGCCGGCCGGTGCATCTGGTGGGGCACGACTGGGGCTCGATCCAGGCGTGGGAGGCGGTCTGCACCATGCCGGAGCGGTTCGCCTCGTTCACCTCGATCTCCGGGCCGTGCCTGGACCACGTCGGGCACTGGACGCGCCGCGCGCTGGCCCGGCGGACGCCGCGCGCCCTCAGGCGCCTGGCGGGACAGTGGGCGCGGTCCTGGTACATCTCCTTCTTCCAGATGCCGATGCTGCCCGAGCTGCTCTGGCGGTACGGCAGGGGCGGGCTGTTCACCCGGGCGCTGGAGATCGGCGAGGGCGTGCGTCCCCGTCCCGGCCATCCGGCCCGGACGCTGGCGCGCGACGGCGCCGACGGGGTGGGCCTCTACCGGGCCAACATGCGCGAACGGCTGCGCCGCCCGCGGGACCGCAGGACCGGCGTGCCCACACAGGTCATCGTCCCGACCAAGGACCTGTTCGTCTCGCCCCACCTGGTGGAGGGGCTGGCGGCCCGCGTCCCGAACCTGTCGCTGCGCGCCATCGCGGCGGGGCACTGGGTGCCGCGCAGCCACCCCGGCGTGATCGCGGCCTGGATCGCCGAGCACGCCGTCGGGGTCCGGAACGCCAGGTCACGCGCAGTGCGCCCCTGATACCGGCCGGGCACCCGATTTCGTACCCGCGCAGGGGTTTTCCCGCCTGGCGAGTCATGCCACCTTGGCAGCAGGAGCCCGGCGCACGGCCCACCGCGGCCCTTCCCGGGCGGCGTCCGAACCGGCACCGGAGTGTGATGTCATGCGGATACGCGAGCTTCTGCGCGGAAAGGGGACGGCGGTCGCGACCGTGCCTCCCGACGCGACCGTGAGGGACCTGCTGGCCACGCTGGCCGAGCACAACATCGGCGCGGTGGTGGTCTCCGCCGACGGCGCCACGATCGCCGGGATCGCCTCCGAGCGCGACGTGGTGCGCCGCCTGCACGAGCACGGCGCCGGGCTGCTCGGCCGGCCGGTCTCGGAGATCATGACCGCGGAGGTGCGGACCTGCGATCCCGGCGCCGCCGTGGACGACCTGCGGCGCACCATGACCGAGCACCGCATCCGGCACCTGCCGGTCGTCGAGGACGGGCGGCTCGCCGGCATCGTCAGCATCGGCGACGTGGTCAAGAGCGCCATCGACGAGCTGGAGAGCGAGCGCGAGTACCTGGTCGGCTACATCCAGAACGCCCAGTAGCCGTCCTCGCGCCCAGGCCCTACACCCAGGCCCTACACATAGGCGGGCAGCGGGCGGGCCGGCGGCGCCGACCGCACCTCGGCGAAGGCCCTCGCCAGCCGCTCGGCCGCCTCGCGCAGCGTGCCGGGCGGCAGGACGTACGGCAGCCGCACGTAGTCCTCCAGGACGCCGTCCGCGCCGAACACCGGGCCGGGGACGATCCGGACGCCCAGCCGCTCGGCCGCCTCGGCGAGCGGCGTGGACACGGGGGCGCCCAGCCTGGCCCACAGCGACATGCCGCCGTCCGGCAGGACGAAGTCCCATGAGGGCAGCAGCTCGCGCAGCGCGGCGGCCAGCGCGTCCCGCGAGCGCAGCAGATTCCGGGCGCGCTCGGCGCGGACCTCCTCGATCCGCTCCATCAGCTCCCGCACGATCAGCTGGTCGATCACCGGGCTGGCGATGTCGGTGGCCTCGCGCGCCACCGTCAGCCGCCGGGCCAGGGGCGCCGTGGCGCGGATCCACCCGATCCGCATCCCGCCCCACATCAGCTTCGACGCCGAGCCGATGGTGATCACCCGGCCGCCGGTGTCGAACGCGGCCATCGGCGGCACCGGCTCCTTCCCCAGGTCATGGGCCAGCTCGGCGAAGGTCTCGTCCGCCACCACCAGCGCGTCGGCGCGGCGGGCGGCATCGATGAACGCGGCCCGGTCCTCCTCCCCCATCAGCCGTCCCGTCGGGTTGTGGAAGTCGGGGATGGTGTAGGCGAGCCGCACCGCGGCCTGCCGCATGCCGCCGGCGGCCAGTTCCACGTCCCAGCCCTCGTTCACGCCGACCGGGACCAGCCGGGCTCCGGCCCTGCGCAGCGCGTCCAGGGCGTGCGGGTAGGTGGGCCGTTCGACCATGACGGGCGTGCCCGGGTCCACCATGAGGTGGGCCAGCAGCGTGAGCGCGTGCTGCGCGCCCGTGGTCACCACGATCTGGTCGGGACGGGTCGGCACGCCGCGCCGCGCGTAGCGGTCGGCGATCGCCTCCCGCAGCGTGACGAGCCCGGCGGGCTCGTAGCCGGGACCGGAGGTGTAGCGGGGCAGCTCGGCGACCGCCGCCGCGACCGCCTCGTCGAAGATCGCGGGCACGCCCGGCGTGGCGCAGCCCAGGTCGATGAACCCGGCGTCGGCGGCGGGCGCGTGCGCCATCCCGAACGAGGGCCCCGCTCCCCCGCGCGTGCGCGCCGGGACCGGACGCGGCGCCGAGCCGGACATGGTGGTGGGCGGAAGCGCCGTCCAGCTCCCCGCGCCCTGGCGGCTCTCGACGTACCCCTCGTCGCGGAGCCGGTCGTAGGCGGCCGTGACCGTGGTGCGGCTGACGCCGAGCGCGGCGGCCAGGTCGCGTTCGGCCGGCAGCCGGGTGCGCAGGGCGAGCCGTCCATCGAGCACCAGCGCTCGCACGGCACGGGCCATGGCCAGGTAGTAGGGCCGCTCCTGGGGCACGTCGCCCAGCAGGCGCGCCAGCTGGGTGCCGTTGACATAGCGCATGTTCGTGCTCATACAAGCCACTTTCGCACATTGGCCCTCCACCTAACAGGCCAAATCCCGCCAGACTGGCCACATCGCACGGCGAATTCGATGAGAACACGGCGGAAAGGTGCGTCAATGGCCTTGATGGCGCGGAGACTGGTCCAGCTCTACGCGGGATTGGCTTCGTACGGGCTCGGCATCGCCCTGCAAGTGGAGTCCATGCTGGGGAACGATCCCTGGGACGTGTTCCACCAAGGGCTGTCCCGGCGATTCGGCCTGTCGATCGGGGCCTGGATCGTCATCGTCGGCGCGGCGGTGATGCTGGCCTGGATCCCGCTGCGGCAGCGGCCCGGCCTCGGCACGATCAGCAACGTCGTGCTGGTGGGCGTGTTCACCGACCTGTTCCTGTGGCTGCTGCCCACGCCCGGCCACCTGGCGGCGCGCTGGGGGTTCCTGCTCGCCGCGATCGTGGTGGGCGGGTTCGCGACCGGCTGCTACATCGGCGCGGGGCTCGGGCCGGGACCGCGGGACGGGCTGATGACCGGGCTGGCCGCGCGCGGCCACTCCATCCGGGTCGTGCGCACCTGCATCGAGGTGACCGTGCTGGCGGCCGGCTGGCTGCTGGGCGGCACGGTCGGCATCGGGACCATCCTGTACGCGCTGACGATCGGGCCGCTCGCGCACGTCTTCCTCCCCATGCTGGCGATCGAGAAGCCGGGGGCGGGCGACGACGGCACGCCCGTCCCCGAACCCGAACCGGCCGACCGGCCGGTGACGACCGGCCCATGACGGTCAGCCGAAGCGCAGCCGGACGACCTGCTCGGCGAGACCGGCCAGCAGGCGGTCCGCCGAGCCGGTCAGCTCGTCCAGGGTGCGGGGCCCGTCGGCGAGGCTGAAGACGGCGGTCAGGCCCATCGCGTGCAGGGGCTCCAGCGGCCCCGCGACACTGCCCGCCAGGGCGACCACGGGGATGCCGCGCTCGCGGGCCATCGACGCCACCACGGACACGACCTTGCCGCCGGCGCTCTGCGCGTCCACCCGTCCCTCGCCGGTGACGACCAGGTCGGCGCCCGCCAGGGCGGTGCCCAGCCCGACCGTCTCGGCCACCAGTTCGGCGCCCCGCGCGGGCTCGGCGCCGAGCAGGGCCACCATGCCCCCGCAGACGCCTCCGGCCGCGCCCGCGCCCGGCAGGTCGTGGACGCGCACGCCGGTGGTCTCGGCGAGGACGTCGGCGAACCGCGCCAGCGCCGCGTCCAGCTCCTTCACCTGGGCCGGCGAGGCGCCCTTCTGCGGCGCGAACACCTCGGCGGCGCCCTTGGGCCCGATGAACGGATTGGTCACGTCGCACGCGACCCGGAACCTGGCCTCGCGCACGCCGTCCGGGATGCCCGAGGCGTCGATCGAGGCGATCCTGGCGAGCGCGCCCCCGCCGGGCGGCAGCTCGGCCCCCTGCGCGTCCAGGAACCGCACCCCGAGCGCGCGCAGCAGCCCGGTGCCTCCGTCGGTGCTGGCGCTGCCGCCGATGGTGACCAGGATGTCGCGGGCGCCGTTCTCGACGGCGTCGGCGATCAGCTCGCCGGTTCCGGTGGTGTCGGCGCGCAGCGGGTCCGGCTCGCGGTCGGCGACCAGCGGAAGCCCGGACGCCGAGGCCAGCTCCACCACGGCGGAGCGCCCGTCGATCGACAGCGCGTACCGGGCGGGGACGCGGCGTCCCAGCGGGTCCTGGACGTCCAGGACCATCTCCTGCCCGCCGAGCGCCGCCAGGAAGCAGTCCAGCGTGCCCTCCCCGCCATCGGCCATCGGCACCGACGCGACGACCGCGCCGGGGATCGCGCGGCGCGCGCCCTCGGCGACGACCTCGCACACCTCGACGGCGTCGAGGCTGCCCTTGAACGAGTCGGGCGCCACGACGATCCGCGGCGGCCGGGGCCGGCCGCCGCTCGCGGAGTCTTGGGCCACGGTGCTCACCTTGGTCAGGGCTCGGCCGTCAGGGTCGTCAGCACGGAGGCGAACTCGGTGGGCAGCACCAGCGCGTCGTCCTCGTACCGGGTCTCCAGCAGGGTGAGCTCGCCGGCCCGCCACCAGTACAGGTGCGGGCTGAGCGACCCCGGGCCCTCCTCGTAGGCCGTGTGGGCCTGGCTCTGGAGCTCGCGGGCCGCGGCGACGGCGGCGCGGTAGCGGGCCCTGGGCGGCTCGCCATGGGCGGGCTGGATGGGGTGCGCGACGATCAGGCTGCGGTTGGGAGCGATCACCAGCGCACCGTAGGGCCCGATCGGCAGGTACTCCTCCAGCCAGGCCAGATGGGTGACGGCGTAGAACGTCCAGCCGTGCAGGGCGGCGACCCGCACGCCGCCGAGGTCCTGCTCCTCCATCTGGAGGGGGCCGTCGGCGCGGACGTTGGCGCGGCCCAGCATGAACAGCGCGTCGCCGGAGACCGGCCAGCCCTCCATCTCCTCGGTGGTGACCGTGCGGACCGTGGTGGGCGTGTCGACCACCACGACCTCGATCAGGCCGGGCGCGAACGGCCGCGCGGCCAGCACGCCGTTGTCGGCCTCGGCCGGGTAGATCCGGGTGCGCAGCAGGTGCTGTGCCAGGTCGAAGTCGCTCAGGTCGAGCGGCTCCTCGATCGCGGTGACGATCGTGGTGACATGGTCGGAGACCAGCGCGGGCCAGTCGTCGCGCGGCACCAGCCGGGCGAGCTGCCGCAGGTTGCGCATGCTGACGTGCAGCCGGTTGGCGCCCTCCAAGAGCATCACGTCGCCCGGCACCCGCCGGGAGGCGTAGCCCAGGCTCTCGGCGACCAGCACCAGCAGTGAGTCCAGGGTGCCGTCGTCCGCCGGGTCGGGACGCGCGTGCCTGCCGCTCATCGCACTCCTCCTGGCTGCGCGTCCAGGGTCCGCGCGTGGGTGTCGAGCCGGTACGGGGCGCCCAGCTCGAGGGTCAGCTGGCGCGGCCCGTGCCCCACGGGCAGCCCGGCCAGGATCGGCACGCCGAGCGGCCCGAGCCGCCCGGCGAAGACGGCGTCGAGCTCGGCGGGGTCGCCGCAGCCCGGCCACGCTCCCAGGGCGATCCCCGCCGCCCCGTCGAACCAGCCCGCCTGGAGCAGCTGGGTCAGCATCCGGTCGACGCGGTACGGGGCCTCGGCGACGTCCTCCAGGAAGACGATCCGGCCCGTGGCGGGCGGCGGCGCGTAGGGGGTGCCCGTCAGCGCCGCGAGCAGGGACAGCGTGCCGCCCGTCAGGGGGCCCTCCGCCGTTCCCTCGCGCAGGACGCGGGTGCCGGTGATCTCCGTGCCGGTACGGCCGTCAGCGGCGCTCGCCGAGCCGAACAGGACGGCGCGGAAGTGCTCCAGGGACCGCCGGTGCCAGTCGTCGTCGGCCGTGCCGCCGTCGGTCCCCTCGGTGAACAGCTCGCTCGCCACCATCGGCCCGAAGGAGGTGGTGACGCCCAGCCGCCGCCCGAACGCCATGTGCAGGGCGGTGATGTCGCTGGACCCGTGAAGGATCTTTGGAGCGGTCCCGCCGGGCGGCGCCGCCAGGCGGTCCCAGTCCAGGTGGTCGAGGACGCGGGTGGCGCCGTAGCCTCCGCGGGCGCACAGGACGGCGCGCACGCCGGGGTCGCACCAGGCCGCGGTGAGGTCGGCGGCCCGGTCGGCGTCGGCGCCCGCGATCCGCTGCCGGCCCTCGCGCGCCGCGCCCGCCTCCGCAGACGGGCCGGCCTCGGCCTGCCCGGCGTCAGTGAGCCCGGCGTCAGCAAGCAGGGTGTCGGCGAGCGCGTGCTCGGCGACGGTGACCCGCAGGCCCAGCTCGCGCAGGATGCCGCAGCCCTTCTCCAGCCGGACGGGGTCGACGGGGCCGCTCGGCGCGACCACGGCCACCCGGTCGCCGGGCGCCAGCCGGCCGAAGCGCCGGGGGCGATCGGGGTCGGTTTCGGACAGCCCTCCGGCCCCGCTGTCAAGAGGCCGGTCGGACGCGCCCCGGCGGCCCGGCCGCCGCCCGGTGCGGGACACCCCGCTCACCAACCCGATCCCTCCTTGCTCCGTAACGGATAGAGCTTGTCAGGATTGCGCCGCCAGGGGAAGGGGGCCCAAGTCACGACCCGCCAACAAACCGGCGCCCCATGGGTCACCACTGTATGGCCAATCGATGACCACCCGATCACTTCATGGACACCCCGCGTCAGGCCGGGCGGTCAGCGCGGGGCGCCGAGGGCCAGCTCCACCAGGCGTGGCAGGGAGGTCCCGATCGGCTCGCGCAGCACCGCGTCGGCCAGCTCATCGTACGGCGTGGCCTGGGCGTTCATGATGACCAGCCGGGCGCCGTGCTCCACCGCCTCCAGGCACAGGCCCGCGGCGGGCTGGACGGTCAGCGAGGTGCCGACGGCCAGGAACAGGTCGCAGGAGCGGGCGGCGGTGATCGCGGCGTCCAGCACCTCCTGCTTGAGCGCCTGGCCGAAGGAGATCGTGGCCGACTTCTGGATGCCGCCGCAGGCCGCGCAGGGCGGGTCCTCCTCGCCGGCCTCCACCCGGTCCAGCACCTCGCGCATCGGGGTCAGCCGCCCGCACGACAGGCACTCGGCGTCCCGGATGTTCCCGTGGATCTCGATCACCAGCTCGCCACCGGACCCGGCCCGCTGGTGCAGCCCGTCGATGTTCTGGGTGATCAGCGCGCGCAGCCGGCCGGCCCGCTCCAGGTCCACCAGGGCGCGGTGGCCGGCGTTGGGCTCGGCGTCCCAGGCGGCGTGGTCCAGGCGGGACCGCCAGGCGCGCCGCCGCACGTCGGGGTCGGCCAGGTAGGCGCCGATCGTGGACATCGCCTCGGCGCCGGGGTCCCTGGTCCACACGCCCCGCGGCCCGCGGAAGTCGGGGATCCCGCTGTCGGTGCTGATCCCGGCGCCGGTCAGCACGGTGATCGCCGCCGCCTCCGGCAGCCACTGGGCCAGGGTCATCGCGCTCATGAACACCCAGGCTAAGGTGCGGAACACCGGTTCTGCCCAGAATTATCCTGGCAAGCTACGGGCCATGATCGCCATGGCTCTGGCCCGGCCCGGACGCGCGCCACGACGAGAGATGAGAAACTGGGCGGTGGTATGAAGGCGACGCCGCACATCCTCGTGGTCAACGGGACCAAGGTCCGGCGCCCGGTGTTCATCCTGGGATCACCGCACTCCGGTGCCGAGCTGCTGGCGCGGGCCGTGAAGCGCTCGGCGGGGTTCCATCTGACCATGGGCCGCCCGGGCGTCCTCCGCGTCACCTACGCCTTCGCGCGGCGGCCGTCGCTGGCCGCCGAGCGGGGACGCGGCGCCGCCCGGGTGCTGCGGGACGCCTACGCCGACGCGTGGCGGATCTCCGGGCACGGCTGCGCGGAGTGCCCGGACGACTGCTGGCGGGCCGCCGGGCTGCGCCGGCCGCCGCGGGGCGGCGGGCACGAGGGGGCCGAGCCGCCCCGTTGCGTGGAGCCGCGCGGCGTGGACCGCTTCGGCGACGCCTCCCCCGACCTGCTCTACAGCGCGGACGTGCTGCTGGACGCCTTTCCCGACGCGCAGCTGCTCCAGGTGATCAGGGACGGCCGGGACGTGGTCGCCGACATGCTCGCCGACGAGCGCTGCCTGGCCTGGTTCAAGCCGGGCCTGGCCAACCTGGACGAGGTGTTCCCCAACCCGTTCCTGGGCGTGGAGGAGGACGTGGAGCGCGCCCGCTGGCCGAAGGCGGCGGCCGCGGTCAAGTGCGCCCTGCGCTGGCGCGGCTCGGTCCGGCTCAGCGCCCGGCTGCGCGCCCAGACGCCCGAGGAGCAGCTCCTGACCGTCCGGTACGAGGATCTGGTCCGGTCGCCGGGCGCGACCGCGGACGGCGTGTCGGAGTATCTGGGGACGCAGATCTCCAAGCTCGCCCTGACCAACGGCAAGAGGGAGATCGGGGCGGCCAAGGTGGGCGGCTGGCGCAAGCGGCTGACCACGCGGCAGCTCGCCCAGGTGGAACGGGTCGCCGGCGCCGAGCTGGGCCGGCTGGGCTACCCGCTCAGCGCCTCCGGGTGACCGCGGCGGGCGACAGCCGGGGCCCGAGCCATCCGATGGCGACGCCGGTGGCGCCCAGGCCCACCAGCATGACGGTGTACCGGGCCGGGGCGTTCCTGCCCAGCCGCTGGATCATCCGCGCCGGGTTCGGCACGGGACGGCCGATCGTCGGACGCATTCTGTCCTCCTTCGACGACGCGCGAGCCCCGTGACCGCGGGCTCACGGGTTCACGGGGAGCGTGACGCGCTCGGGTGGCCGCCGGGTTGCCGGACCGGCGCGCCCAGAGGAAGACCGGGAGACCGTCCACCCGAGCGCGGATCAACGGATGCTTCCCCGGAGAGGGGAGATCACTCCTCGCGTCCCCTCAGTCACCCTGGGAGGTCTTGGAGAGGGTCAGCCTCTCGGCCTGCCGGGCGAACTGGGTCCGGTAGAGCTCGGCGTACAGGCCGCCCTGCAACAGCAGGTCCTCGTGGCGGCCCCGCTCGGCCACCCGGCCCCCGTCGATCACCAGGATCTGGTCGGCCTCCCGGATGGTGGACAGCCGGTGCGCGATCACCAGCGAGGTGCGCCCGGCCAGCGCGGTCCGCAGCGCCCGCTGGACGGCGGCCTCGGACTCGGAGTCCAGGTGCGCGGTGGCCTCGTCCAGCACCACCACCGAGGGCGACTTCAGCAGCAGCCGCGCGATGGCCAGGCGCTGCTTCTCCCCGCCCGACAGCCGGTAGCCGCGGTCCCCGACGATCGTGTCCAGGCCCTCGGGCATCTCGGCCACCAGCCCGCCGATCTGCGCGGCCTCCAGCGCCTCCATGATCTCCTCGTCGGTGGCGTCCGGGCGGGCGTAGCGCATGTTGACGCGGATCGAGTCGTGGAACAGGTGGGCGTCCTGGCTGACCACGCCGACCTGGGCGCGCAGCGACTCCAGCGTGACGTCCCTGACGTCCTGCCCGCCGACGCGGACCGCGCCGCCCGTCACGTCGTACAGCCGGGAGACCAGGTGGGTGATGGTGGACTTGCCGGCGCCCGACGGCCCCACCAGCGCGACCATCTGCCCCGGCTCCACCGTGAACGACACCCCGTGCAGGACCTGGCGGCCGGGCGCGGTGTCGGGACGCGCGATCGACTCCAGCGAGGCCAGCGACACCTCCTCGGCGGAGGGGTAGGCGAACACCACGTCGTCGAACTCGATCGAGGGCGCCCCGGCCCCGGCGGAGCGCGACGCCTCGGCGCCGTCCTTGTCGGCGATCAGCGGCTTGAGGTCCAGCACCTCGAAGACCCGGTCGAAGCTCACCAGCGCGGTCATCACGTCCACATGGACGTTGGACAGCGCGGTCAGCGGGCCGTACATGCGGGTCAGCAGCGTCGCCAGCGCGACCAGCGTGCCCAGCTCGAAGGCGCCGTCGACCACCAGGAACCCGCCGACCCCGTACACCATGGCGGTGGCCAGCGCGGCGACCAGGGTGAGCGCGGTGAAGAAGACCCGGCCGTACATCGCCGACACGATGCCGATGTCGCGGACCCGGGCGGCGCGGTCGGAGAAGTTCTCCTCCTCCTCGGCGGGCCGCCCGTACAGCTTGGCAAGCATCGCCCCGGCCACGTTGAACCGCTCGGTCATCAGCGAGCTCATCTCGGCGTCGAGCTGCATCTGCTCGCGGCTGATCCGCGACAGCCGCTTGCCCACCCACTTGGCGGGCAGCACGAACACCGGCAGCAGCAGCAACGCGATCAGCGTCACCTGCCAGGAGAGGATCACCATCGTGACCAGCACCAGCACCAGGCTGATCACGTTGGAGACCACCGAGGAGAGCGTGGTGGTGAGGGCGCGCTGCGCCCCGATCACGTCGTTGTTGAGCCTGCTGACCAGCGAGCCGGTCTGCGCCCGCATGAAGAACGCCACCGGCTGGCGCTGCACGTGCCCGAACACCTGCGTCCGCAGGTCGTAGATCAGGCCCTCCCCCACCCGCGCCGAGTACCAGCGCTGGGCCAGGCCGAGCACCGCCTCCACCAGCGCCAGCCCCGCCACGCCGAGGGCGAGGTAGACCACGAGGTCATGGCGGCCGGGGACGATGCCGCGGTCGATGATCGCCTTGAGCAGCAGCGGGTTGGCCACCACGATCAGCGCGGCCAGCGAGTTCAGCGCCAGGAACACCACCAGCTCGCGCACATAGGGGCGGGCGTAGCCCGCGATCCGCTTGACCGTGCCCGGCTTCAGCCGCTGCTGGGTGACCGAACCGTCCCGCCGGAACGAGGCCATCACCTGCCAGCCGTTGGCCGGCATCCCCGGCATCCCCACGTCCTGCCTCCGACTCTCCGCCCCCGGCTTGTCGCGTAATCAAGTAAGCATCTCAGTGCGCCATGATGAACACATCCCCGGCCCCGTCGCTTCCCCGCTCCGCTCAGGGCGAAATGCCGCGGCCCGGGGCGCTCGCGTGCGCGCGGCTCCTCGATGGCCGGATCCCCCTGGACGCCTTGCCCCGGCGGCGGTAAAAGTGATCAACATCTTTCGGCTCATCACCCCCAGGAGCCCTCGTGACACGACGCCTCCTGCGAGGCGGCGCCGGCGTGATCACCCTCGTCGCCGCGCTGCTCGCCACCACCGCGCTCCCCTCGGCGGCGGCACCGCCGTCCACACCCAGGATCATGGTCGAGAACGGCGAGACCCAGCCCGTCTTCTCCCGGGCCGAGGCGATCACCCAGACCGTCAGCATCGAGACCACCGTGGACAGCGACTCCGACGGCGTCCGCGACCGCGTGCAGATGCGCATCATGCGTCCCAAGGAGACCGAGCGGGGCCTCAAGGTGCCCACCATCCTGGAGCCCAGCCCGTACTGGGCCGGGACGCACGACATCCCGCTGTACCCGGTGGACATCGACGGCGCGCAGGCCAAGTCCGGCGCCGTCGTGAACCGGAACCTGGCGGAGATCTTCCCCGGCTACTACGACAACTACTTCCTGCCGCGCGGCTACGCGGTGGCGAACCTGGACAGCGTCGGCACGGGCGGCTCGACCGGCTGCCCCACCTCCGGCGACCGCGCCGAGCAGCTCGGCACCAAGGCGGCGGTGGACTGGCTGAACGGCCGCGCCCGCGGGTGGGCGCCGGACGGGACGCCGGTGAAGGCCACCTGGTCCACCGGCAACGTCGGCATGATCGGCCAGTCCTACAACGGGACGCTGCCCAACATGGCCGCGGCCACCGGCGTCAAGGGGCTGAAGGCGATCGTGCCGATCGCCGCGATCTCCAGCTGGTACGACTACTACCGCGCCAACGGCGGCGTCGTCGCGCCCGGCGGCTTCCAGGGCGAGGATTTGGACATCCTGGTCCGGGTCGTCCTCACCCGGCGGAACCCGGAGGTCTGCGAGAAGGTCATCGACGACCTGACCGCCACCCAGGACCGGGTCACCGGCGACTACAGCCGGGTCTGGTCCGACCGCGACTACGTGGACGACGCCCGCAAGGTGCGCACCGCGGTGATGGTCGTGCACGGCCTGAACGACTGGAACGTCAAGGTCAAGAACTCCGTCCAGTGGTGGAACGCGCTCAAGCAGGCGGGCGTGCCGCGCAAGCTGTGGCTGCACCAGGCCAACCACGCCACGCCGTTCCGCTGGCGGCTGGAGGAATGGCTGCGGCAGACGCACCACTGGTTCGACCGCTGGCTGTACGACATCGACAACGGCATCACCAGGGAGCCGCGGGTCGACATCGAGCGCGCCCCCGGCCGGTGGGAGACCGCACGCGACTGGCCCGTCCCCGGCACCCGGCACGTCCCGCTGAGCCTGAACGCGGGCCGGGGCGCCGCGCAGCCCGGTGACCTGTCGCCGAGGCCGCGTCCAGGGGCCACCCAGTCCCTGGTGGACGCGGGCCGCACCCGCACCGCCGAGCAGTTGCTGGTCAACGAGACCCAGGCCGATCCCAACCGCCTGGCGTTCCTGACCCCGGCGCTGAAGGAGCCGGTCCGGATCAACGGCATCCCCAAGGCCGCCGTCCGGGCGTCCCTGGACGGGCGCTCGCCGTACCTGACGGCGTTGCTGGTCGACTACGGCACCGACACCCGCCCGACCGGCGCCCGCGTCGACACCGGTGAACGGGTCTGCTTCGGCCAGGGCGTCGAGGGCGACGACGGCTGCACGACCCGCCAGGCGCACCGCACCGAGACCGCCCCGTTCAAGATCATCACCCGTGGCTGGCTGGACGCCCGCAACCGGCACAGCCCGAGCCGCACCGAGCCGATCGCTCCGGGAACGATGTACGACTTCCGCTGGGACCTCGAACCCACCGACTACGTCGTCAAGCCCGGCCACCGGCTCGGTGTGATCGTCCTGTCCACCGACCACGACTTCACGCTGCGCTACCCGGCCGGGACGAGGCTCGCCCTGAAGCCGGGAAGCAGCAAGGTCTGGCTGCCGGTGGCGCCCGGAGGCGCGGAGGCCCTCGGGCGGTGACGGTGCCGGCTACCGGTTGAGAGCGCGCAGGCGGCCGATCTGCTCCCGCCGTTCGGCCGCCGCCTGCTCCTCCAGCGTGTTCCCCGGGGCCTGCCGCAGCAGGCGCTTGGTCGCCACGGCGGCCCCGGGGTCCACCGCCAGCAGCGCGTCGACCAGGCCGCGCACGGCGCCGTCCAGGCCGCCCTCGGGCGCGACGATCTCGGCCAGGCCCAGCCGGGCCGCCTCCTCGGCCTCGACGGTGCGCGTGGTCAGGCAGAGCTCCAGGGCGCGCGGCAGGCCCACGATGTCGACCAGCGGCTTGGTGCCGGTCAGGTCGGGCACGAGGCCGAGCGCGGGCTCCTTCATGCAGAACTTGGCGTCCGGCGCGATCACGCGCAGGTCGCAGGAGAGGGCGAGCTGGAATCCCGCGCCGATGGCGTGGCCGTGCACCGCCGCGATGGACACGATCTCGGGGCGGCGCAGCCAGGTGTAGCCCGCCTGGAGGTCCGCGATGAAGCGGTCGTCCCCCTCGGGGTCGGAACCGCTCGGCCCCCCGGCTCCGGGGGCGGAGAACATGGCCAGGTCGATGCCGGCCGAGAAGGACGGCCCCTCGCCGCGGATCACCACGACGCGCACGCCGCCGGGCAGGCTCGCGCCGATCTCCGCCAGGGTGCGCCACATCGCGAACGTCATGGCGTTGCGGCGCTCCGGGCGGTTCAGCGTGATGGTCGCGACCGCGCCGTCCACCAGCAGGCGAAGCCCCGCCTCCTCCAGGCGGGGCCCCAGCGCCTCGGCCCCGGGGACCGGTCCCTCCCCGGCCGTTCCCCGGGCTTCTCCGTTCCGGGGGCGCGAGCCCCCTGCTTCGGCCGTGACCGGTTCCGGTCCCGGCGCGGCGCCCTTCACATCGTCACCCGCGTCGACACGTCCATCCGCCATCCGCTTTCCTTCCGCACGGGGGCCGTGGCCGGTGCCCGCGCACCGGCGGCGCGGCGAGGAGGAGGGGGAGGAGGAGCGGGTCTCCCCGCGGCCTGCCCGCCGCCACTACCGAATCCTATTCGGACGGTGGCGGCGGCGGGTCAGGCGGTGCGCTCATTCGGGGGTCGATGCCCTTTCAGGACTTCTTGCCGCGCGTCGCCCCACCGCGACCGCGCAGGTTGACGCCGGACTCGGTGAGAATCCGGTGGATGAAACCGTACGAGCGGCCGGTGGCGGCTGCCAGGGCGCGGATGCTCTCGCCGGAGTCGTACCTCTTCTTGAGATCCGCCGCCAGCTTGTCGCGCTCGGCACCGGTCACGCGGGTGCCCTTCTTCAGGGTCTCGGCCACGAGTACCTCCCGTAGTGATGTGGTGACCGCTGCGTTATCCCCCGCCATGATCAGTCATTCCCGCGCGTTCGGCTACCCACTCCACCAGAAAAGATCTGCTTGGAACGCCCCGCAGGTCACGCCAGCGCCACCAGATCGGAAAACTCGTCACTCCAGATGTCTTCCACACCATCGGGGAGCAATATCACTCTTTCCGGCTGGAGTGCCTCCACGGCGCCCTCGTCGTGCGTCACCAGGACGATGGCGCCGGTGAAGGTGCGCAGCGCCGCCAGGATCTCGGCGCGGCTGGCCGGGTCGAGGTTGTTGGTCGGCTCGTCGAGCAGCAGCACGTTGGCGCTGGACACCACCAGCATGGCCAGCGCCAGCCGGGTCTTCTCGCCGCCCGACAGCACCCCCGCGGGCTTGTCCACGTCGTCGCCGGAGAACAGGAACGAGCCGAGGATCTTGCGGACCTCGACCGGCGCCAGGCCGGGCGCCGCGGACTGCATGTTCTCCAGGACCGACCGCTCGGTGTCCAGCGTCTCGTGCTCCTGGGCGTAGTAGCCGATGCGCAGCCCGTGCCCGGCCACCACGGTGCCCGTGTCGGGCTTGTCGATCCCGGCCAGCAGCCGCAGCAGCGTGGTCTTTCCGGCGCCGTTCAGGCCCAGCACCACGACCCGGCTGCCGCGGTCGATGGCCAGGTCCACATCGGTGAAGATCTCCAGCGAGCCGTAGGACTTCGACAGGCCCGTCGCGGTCAGCGGGGTCCTGCCGCACGGCGCGGGCTCGGGGAACCGGATCCTGGCGACCTTGTCCTTCTGCCGTTCGCCCTCGACCCCGGCCAGTAGCTGCCGGGCACGCCGGTCCATCTGCTGCGCCGCCTTGGCCTTGGTCGCCTTGGCCCGCATCTTGTCCGCCTGCGACAGCAGCGCCGCGGCCTGCCGCTGGGCGTTGGCCGACTCGCGCTTGCGCCGCCGCTCGTCGGTCTCGCGCTGCGCGAGATAGGTCTTCCAGCCGACGTTGTAGACGTCGATCACGCAGCGGTTGGCGTCCAGGTGGAAGACCCGGTTGACCACCGCGTCCAGCAGGTCCACGTCGTGGCTGATCACCACCAGGCCGCCCTGGTGGGACTTCAGGAAGTCGCGCAGCCACATGATCGAGTCGGCGTCAAGGTGGTTGGTGGGCTCGTCCAGCAGCAGCGTGTCGGCCCCGGAGAACAGGATGCGGGCCAGCTCCACCCGGCGCCGCTGCCCGCCGGACAGGGTGCCCAGCGGCTGGGTCATCACCCGGTCGGGCAGGCCCAGGCTGGAGGCGATCGAGGCGGCCTCGGCCTCGGCGGCGTAGCCGCCCAGCACGTGCAGCCGCTCCTCCAACCGCCCGTACCGCCGGACGGCCTTGTCGCGCTCGGCGCCGGACGCCGTGGCCATGCGCTCCTCGGCCTCCCGCAGCTCGGCGAGGACCTCGTCCAGGCCGCGCGCGGACAGGATGCGGTCGCGCGCCGGCTCCTCCAGGTCGACGTCGCGCGGGTCCTGCGGGAGGTAGCCGACCGTGCCCGAGCGCGTCACCTCGCCCTGCGCGGGCAGCGCCTCCCCGGCCAGGACCTTGGTGAGGGTCGTCTTGCCCGCGCCGTTGCGGCCGACGAAGCCCACCCGGTCGCCCGGGTTGACCCGGAACGAGGCGGACTCGATCAGCAGCCGCGAGCCGGCGCGCAGCTCGATGTCTTTGGCGATGATCACGGTGAGGGGCTTCCCTGGACGTCGACACGGCGGCGGGCACGAACAAGCGCGTCACGGTCCGCGACCGCGACGCGCCGTGATCAGTGTACGTGAGATGTGAACGCCGCCCGGAGGAGCGTGATTCCCCGCCGCGCGAGGGCCGTCACTGCCGCTCGGCGGCCAGCCGCTGCCCGATGGTCTGGTGCAGGCGTCGCAGGCCGCCCACGCCCAGCATGCCGACCTGGCCCTCCAGGTCGCGCAGCAGCGTGTCCTCGTCGGCCACGACCTCCGAGGACTGCATCAGCACCGTGCCCTGCCCGGTGAAGTCGAACTGGTGCTCCTCGCCGGACGTGCCGCCGACACCGAACATCATGCGGGCCGCGCCCAGCACGCCCCGCATGTAGGAATGGTCGTAGTGGTGGCAGGGCGAGGGGCAGTCGGCCCAGCCGAGCAGCGCCTGCGGGTCCACCCGGATCGGCGGCTCCACGAAGTGCACCGGCCCGTTGGAGGCGGCCACGAACCGGCCCGTCCCGATGAGGGTGAGGAAGCCCGGGATGATCGACTGCTTGAGCTCCAGGCCGGGCTCGAAGGCCAGCAGGTTCCCCGCCCTGATGGTCAGGTTGCCGTCGTCCAGGTCGTAGGAGTTGACGTCGAAGCCGCGGTCGGCCAGCAGCAGCCTGCCCTGGCCTGAGGCGACGATCCAGTCGTGCGCGTACAGCGGGGAGTGGAAGCTGGCCGCGACCAGGGCGTCCAGCGGACCGGCCGACAGCGACTCGAACGAGATCCGCCCGTAGTAGGCGATCATCTTGCCCTTCTGCGTGAACCACTGGCCGTTGAGGTCCACGCTGAAGCAGTAGGGGTTGACGTTGTCGTTGGACGGCAGCGTCATCGCGTTGAACGTGGGCGTCGGTGTGGGAGTGGTCACGGGTCTCAGATCTTTCTCTCGCTGGCCTGCACGTAGACGACGCCGGAGCCGGACAGTTCCAGCTGGAAGCCCTCGCCGGAACCGCGTCCGATCATGTCGCGCAGCCCGACGGCGGTGGTGAGCTTGTTCTGCACCTGGCCGCGGTGCGCGACGTACGCCTGGGGGTCGACGTGGACGGGACTCTGGGGGGTGATCGGCAGCTCCATGACCCCGCCGTGCGACAGCAGCGCGCACGAGCCCTGCCCGTTCAGCGTGCTGGTGAAGAGTCCCTGACCGCTGACCGCGCCGCGGATCACGCCCCGCATCCCGCCCTGCTCGCCCATGAACAGCGTCCCGAGTTGGAGGGTCGCGTCGTACACCAGCAGCCGGTCGGCCTCCACGACCAGGGTCTCGCCGGGGACCAGGTCGACGACCTCGACGTCCAGCCCCGCGTGCCCGAACAGCGCGGTGCCCTGCCCGGTGACGTGCATCATGGCGCTGTGCTCGCCCGCCATGGCGCGGCCGAGCGTGCCGCCGATGCCCTGCCCGGCGGTGGCGGTGGGCGCGAACGACACCCGTCCGGTGTAGGCCAGCATCGCGCCGCGCTTGCTGTAGACCTCCTGTCCGGGCGCGATCGTCACCTGGAGCATCTTGGAGTTGATCGACTCGTATCCGGGCATCAGATCTCCAGAATCCCGCCGCGCTCGGCCGGCTGCACGTAAACCAGCCCCTGTCCCTCGGTGGCCAGGCCGGGGGCCAGGACGTGGGTGCCCAGCCGGTGCGCCAGGTCGACCAGCGAGGCGACCAGCGCGGCACGGCGCGGATCCGACCCGGACCTGCGGGCCAGCTCGGGATCGAGCCTGACCAGGTACGGGACGGCGTCCACCAGCAGGTCCAGCGGCGCGTGCGCGGCGCCGAGCCCGGCCGGCGCGATGAGGTAGCCCGCCTGCCTCAGCCGCCGCAGCGAGTACGCCACGGCGGGCCGCAGCGCGGGCGCGAAACCGCCGTGGACGCACAGGATGATCTCGTGGGGCCGGCGGCCGGTCCCGGTGAACCCGTTGTGCAGGTCGTGCAGCAGCCCCTCGCCGTGCGTCAGCGTCTCGGCGCGCAGGCCGATCTGCAACGGCAGCGGGGTGCCCAGGCCGGCGATGGCGCGGGCGCAGCCGATGGCGCGCCGGACGTCCTCGGCCGCGGGGTCGGCGCCCAGGGCGGGATGCCCGGCGTCGGCCTCCACGGGGTCCGGAGGTCCCGTGTGCGTCTCCACCGCGACGACGGTGCCGGTGTCGAGATCGACCACCGGCTGGAAGACCGCCCGCGCGGGAAGAAGGACGTCAACGGCTGACACATCCGCATCATGCCGCCTCAATCCGGACGAAACCGTAGTTGTCAGGAGATGTTCACGCACACTTCCTCTGTGTCCGGCCCCGCCGGGGCGGGTGGCACGGAGGAGGCGGGGCTCAGAACGGGCGGCCCGCCGCCATCGCCGACAGCAGGTACGTCCCGCCGCCGAGCGCGGCCAGCCACACGTACGGGGTGATGTCGGCGCCGCGCAGCCCCTGCACCACGACCGCGGCGACCACGGCGCAGGTGAGCACGTCACCGGTCATCGCGGCGGCGCGCAGGTGGGCCCGTGCCCGGTGCCCGCTGCCGAACCCCTCGCTGATCGTCAGCGCCGGCTCGTTGCGCCGGTAGGCCAGCGCGGCGGCGTACCCGGCCAGCACGGCCAGCGCGACCAGCCCGGTGCCGGCGCGGCCCTCGGCGGCCAGCGCCGCGGCCACCACCGCTCCGGCGGCGAGAACGAGCGCGGGCACGGCCCAGCGGAGAGGGCTGTGGTTGTCGGGGGCGATCCACATGGCCGACATCTTTCCCGATCCGGCCGGGACGCGCGACGGCACGCGTCGTGCACCGTCGCCGCGCCGCGACCACGGTGCGCGCGGCCTCCGGCCGGTATCTTGTGGCGCTGTGACGCGATTCCGATTGAACGGCTCGAAGATGCTGGCCGTCGATCTCGCGGGCGAGACCGTCAGGGCGCTGAACGGGTCCATGGTCGCCTACGAGGGGCAGATGGCGTTCAAACGGCAGGGCATGACCGGAGGCGAGGGGCTGCGCGGGGCGCTCAAGCGCCGCATCGCCGGCGAGGGCATGACCCTCATGGAGGTCTCCGGGCATGGCACCGTCTACCTGGCCAGTGAGGCCACGGAGGTCACGCTCGTCCAACTGCACGGCGACACGCTGTTCGTGGAGTCGGAGAGCCTGCTGGCCCTGGACGGGCAGTTGCAGACCGGCGTGGAGTTCCTCGGGCTGCGCGGGATGGGCACCGGCCAGGGCCTGGCGACCACCAAGGTCAGCGGTCACGGCATGGTCGCGATCCTGTCGGAGGGCCCCGCGATCGCGCTGGAGGTGACGCCGCAGATGCCGCTGTGCGTCGACCCGCACGCCTACGTCGCGCACCACGGCCAGTTGCAGCAGAGCGTGGTGACCGACGTCAACTGGCGGACCGTGCTGGGACAGGGGTCGGGCGAGAGCGTCCAGTTCCAGTACCAGAGGAACAGGTGCTGCGCCAGCGGGAGCTGGGCGTACGGCTCGTCCAGGGACCGGCGCTGGCCCCGCCGGAATGGCGGCCGGGCATGCGCGTCACGGTGCCGGTCGCCGCCCGCGAGGAGCCCCGGCGGGGCCGTCCGGGCGACACCCTCGGGCCGCGGGTGTCGGAGTTCACGCTGCCCGCCGTGACGGTACGGCACGACGCCACCGCGGACGAGGTCCTGGACGTCCTCAACGCCGAGACCGGCACCACCAGCGTCGTGCTCATCGACGGCCGGCAGCGCCCGCTGGCGACCGTGGACCGCACCCGGTTCCTGTTGCGGTTGTCGGGCGCCTACGGCCACGCTTTGTACGCGCACAAGCCCGCATCGCTCCTCGCGGACCCGCCCCGCCTGGTGCCGCGCACCGTCCCGGCCGTCGCGGCGCTGCGGGCCGCGGGCCAGGAGGGCGACCGCGTCTACGACGACCTGGTCGTCACCGACGAGGTCGGCCGCTGCCTCGGCATCGTCCGGGTCGCCGACCTGATCCGCGGCCTGTCACCCTAGGGTCTCCTGGGCCAGGATGGCGGCCTGGACGCGGCTGCGCAGCCCCAGCTTGTTGAGGATCCGGCTGACATGCGTCTTGGTGGTCGTCTCCGCCATGTCCAGGCGCGCCGCGATCTCCTGGTTGGACAGGCCCTCACCCAGGCACGCGAACACCTCCCGCTCGCGCGGGGTCAGCTCGTCCAGCCCGTGCGGCCGGGCCCGGACCGGCGCCGGCCCGGCCGCGAACGCGCCGATCAGCCTGCGGGTCACCCGCGGAGCGATGATCCCCTCCCCCGCCGCGACCGTGCGCACCGCGTCCACCAGCCGGTCGGCGTCCACGTCCTTGAGCAGGAACCCGGCCGCCCCCGCCCGCAACGCGCCGAACACGTACTCGTCCACGTCGAAGGTCGTCAGCACCAGCACGTCCGCGAACCCGGCGATCTCCCGGGTGGCCGAGACGCCGTCCAGGCGCGGCATCCGGATGTCCATCAGCACCACGTCGGGGCGCAGCGCGCGGGCCAGCTCCACCGCGCGTTCCCCGTCGGCCGCCTCACCGACCACGCTGATGCCCGGCGCCCCGTCCAGGATCAGCACCAGTCCCGCGCGCACCGCCGCCTGGTCGTCGGCCACCAGCACCCTGATCACGGGTCATCCCCTTCCACCGCGGTCCGCGGCCCGGTCGGCAGCTCCGCGCGGACCCGCCACTCGCCGCCCTCCGGCCCGGCCTCGAACGTCCCGTCCACCATGGCGGCGCGCTCGCGCATCCCGATCAGCCCGGCGCCCGCGCCGGGCAGCCGCGCGCCGTCCGGTCCCAGCGGGCTGGTCACCTCGACGACCACCCGGCCGGGACAGAACGCGACCCGCACCAGGGCCGTGCCCCGCCCGCCGTGCTTGAGCGCGTTGGTCAGCGACTCCTGCACGATCCGGTACGCGGCCAGCTCGACCGCCGCGGGCAGTTCCGGCCGTTCGCCCTCCATCCTCAGCTCGGCGGTCAGGTCCGCGCGGGACGCCTGCCCCACGAGCCGGTCGAGCCCGTCCAGCCGCGGCTCCGCCCGCGGATCCTCGGCCTCGCCCTCGCGCAGCAGGCCGATCATGCGGCGCATCTCGTCCAGGCCCTGGACGCTGTTCTCCCTGATGACCTCCATGGCCCGGGTGACGCCGTCCCGGTCCAGATCGGGCATCTTCAGCACGGCCGAGGAGTGCAGGGCCACGGCGCTCAGATGGTTGGCGATGACGTCGTGCAGCTCGCGGGCCATCCGGGCGCGCTCGGCGCTGACCGCGCTGCGCCGGTCCAGCTCGGCCAGCCGCGCGACCTGCTCGGCGCGCGCCCGCTCCGCGCGGGCGGTCAGCCGGTGCTCGCGCACCGCCATCGCGCTCAGCACCGGCAGCACCCAGGACACCACCGCGATCGCCCCGGCGATCACCGCGCCGCTGACCGTCGACACCGCCACGCCGACGCTCACCGTCACGATCAGCGCCACGGCCGTGGTCGTGGCCAGCAACCGCTCGGCGGTGCGCCGCCGCCCGTACAGCCCGGCCGCGTACAGCAGGTCGCCGTAGACCACCGCGGGCACGAACCCGGGTCCCATGACCACGTCGGCGAGCTCGAACGGGGTCGCGAGCGCCAGCGCGGTGCGGGGCGCCGTCCGCCGGAACGGGACCATCGCGGCCAGCCCCAGCAGCGGGACCAGCCGCCAGCCGCGCCCCGGGTCGGCGTCGCCCCACCAGATCGCGTACCCCCTGGCCGCGATCAGCAGCACGCCGCCGGCCAGCGCCGCCAGCGCCAGCAGGCCGTCCGTCCGGGTGGCGGGCGGACGCTTGATCCTCGGCATGATCCCATCTCACCACCGCCGCGGGCGCGCCGCCTCGCCCGTCGTGACGGCGGCCCGTACATCCTTCGGACGACCCCGCGTTCGGCATTCGCGACGACGCGCCGCGCCCTCGCGGGCGCGACCATCGAACCGGAGAACGGGAGGGGACGCGATGCTGCTCGTGATGATCGCCGCCTGCGAGATCGGTTTCTGGGTGCTGCTGTCGGCCGGCCTGTCGGCCCGCTACCTGCTGCGCCGCCGCGGGCTCGGCGCCGCGCTGCTGATGTGCCTCCCGCTGCTGGACGTGGCGCTGCTGACCGTCACGGCGATCGACCTGCGCGGAGGCGCCACGGCCGACTTCACCCACGGCCTGTCGGCCGCCTACCTCGGCTACTCGGTCGCGTTCGGCCGCGGCATGATCCGGTGGGCCGACGAACGCTTCGCGCACCGCTACGCCGGCGGCCCGCCCCCTCGCGGCAAGCCCAAGTACGGCCGGGCCAGGACCCGCTACGAGTGGCGCGAGTTCGGCAAGGCCGCCCTCGCCACGGCCATCGCCTGCGGCGTGCTGATCTCCATGATCGTCTTCGTGGGAGCCCCGTCGCGCACCGAGCAGCTCTGGGCCTGGGTCGGCCGCCTCCTGCACGTCCTGGCGATCTGGTCCATCTGGCCGATCAGCGCCACGCTGTGGCCCCCCAAGCCGAAGGCCGGGAAGACGGAGAAGACGGCAGCGCCGGACACGGAGCCGGACACGGAGCCCGGCACGGAGCCGGTCAGGCCCTGCGGGCCCGCAGCGTGAGCGTGACGATCGGAAGGTCGAACTCGCCCTCGGCGGTCTCCGGGACGCCGCGCAGGTAGGTGAGGACGCGGTCCAGGACGGCGGCGCGTTCCCGCTCGTCCAGCACCAGGATGTGCGAGTGCGTGGCGATGGTGGCCACCAGCGACTCGGCCGTGCGGCGCTGGGAGTGCGGGAACTCGGCACGTTCCACTTCGGGGAAGTACGGGGTGGACGGGATGGTCCTGGGACGCCAGTGCCGCAGGGAGACGCTGCTGCGCGCGGCCTCCTGGAGACCGGCGACCCAGCCGACGCGGTCGTCGTCCAGGTTCCACAGGGCGCCGACCACGCCGCCGGGGGCCAGCACGCGGTGGATCTCGGGCAGGGCGCGGTCGAGGTCGAACCAGTGCATGGCCTGGCCCGCCAGCACCGCGTCCACCGATCCGCCGGGCAGCGGGATGTCCTCGGCGCTTCCCGCCAGCGGGCGGACGCCGGGGACGCGCCGCTCGGCCTCGGCCCGCATGTCCGGGTCGGGCTCGACGGCGGTCAGCTCCCGCACGTCCATCCGCGCCAGCATTTCGGTGAGCTTGCCGGTGCCCGACCCCAGGTCGAGGACGCGGGGCGAGGGCCCCGCCGGTTCCAGCGCCCAGCGGACGGCGTCGGCGGGATAGTCGGGGCGTTCGGCGGCGTAGGCGCGGGCGCTGGCGCCGAAGGACGACGCGCGCCGCGCCGCCAGGTCGGGATCCCAGCCGGGGGGCGTGGCGCGCACGGCTCAGACGTTGAAGCCGAGCGCGCGCAGTTGCTCGCGGCCGTCCTCGGTGATCTTGTCCGGGCCCCACGGCGGCAGCCAGACCCAGTTGATCTTGACGTCCTTGACCAGCCCGTCCAGCGCGCTGGCGGCCTGGTCCTCGATCACGTCGGTGAGCGGGCAGGCCGCGCTGGTCAGCGTCATGTCCAGGGTGACGACGTCGCCGTCCAGGTGCACGCCGTAGACCAGCCCGAGGTCGACCACGTTGATGCCCAGCTCGGGGTCCACCACGTCGTGCAGGGCTTCGAGGATCTCCGCCTCGGTCTCGCTCTGCGCTCCGGTCTCGGTCTGCGCCTCGGTGGGCTCCCGCTCGGCGGCGGTGGCCTCTGCGGTGTTCGCGGGGGTGTCGCTCATGATGCCTCTCCAAGCGCTCGGGCGGTCGCGTCCTTCCACGCCATCCAGGCGAGCAGGGCGCACTTGATCCTGGCGGGGTACTGCGAGACCCCGGCGAAGGCGACGGCGTCCTCCAGCACGTCCTCGTCCGGCTCGCTCTGGCCGCGCGACTGCATCAGCGCGAGGAACGCGTCGCCGACCGCCATCGCCTCCTTGACCGAGCTGCCGATGATCAGCTCGCTCATCACCGACGCGCTCGCCTGGCTGATCGAGCAGCCCATGGCGTCGTAGGAGACGTCGGCGACCCGGGCGTCCTGGCCCTCGCCCTCGAGGCGCACGCGCAGCGTCACCTCGTCGCCGCAGGTGGGGTTGACGTGGTGCGCCTCGCCCCCGTACGGCTCCCGCAGCCCCTTGTTCCGGGGGTTGCGGTAATGATCCAGGATGACCTCCTGGTACATCGCCTCGAGCTGCATGTCGTCCTTTTCCTCGCTGTCTCGCGGCTCCCTCTCCGGTTGGAACCGGCGAACCGCCCGCGCTGTTCCGGGACGGCCCTCCGGCCGCGCGGCCGGTCAGTGGGTGCCGAAGAACTTCTGTGCCTGCCGCACCCCGTCGGCGAGCGCGTCCACGTCGGCGAGGGTGTTGTAGAGATAGAAGGTCGCCCGGGTGGTCGCGGGGATGCCGAAGCGGCGGCAGATCGGCCAGGCGCAGTGGTGCCCGACCCGGACCGCGATGCCCAGCTCGTCCAGGACCTGGCCGACGTCGTGCGGGTGGATGTCCTCCACCGTGAACGACACCGCGCCGCCCCGGGCGTCGGTGCTGAGCGGGCCGATCACCCGCACGCCGGGGATCTCGCCGAGCCGCTCCAGCGAGTGGGCGACCAGCGCCTCCTCGTGCGCGTGGACGCGGTCCATGCCGACCTCGGACAGGTAGTCGCAGGCCGCGGCCAGGCCGATGGCCTGCGCGGTCATCGGCACGCCCGCCTCGAACCGCTGCGGCGGCGGCATGAAGGTGGTGCCCTCCATCCGCACGACCTCGATCATCGACCCGCCGGTGAGGAACGGCGGCATCGCCTCCAGCAGCTCCCTGCGGCCCCACAGGACGCCGATGCCGGTCGGGCCGAGCATCTTGTGCCCGGAGAAGGCCAGGAAGTCCACGTCCAGCCGCGTCACGTCGACCGGCTGGTGCGGCACCGACTGCGCCGCGTCCAGCAGCACCAGCGCCCCCACCGCGCGCGCCCGCGCGCCGATCAGGTCGATCGGCGGGACGGTGCCCAGCACGTTGGACTGGTGGGTGAGCGCGACCAGCCTCGTCCGCTCGTTGATGATCGAGTCCAGCTCCGCGAGGTCGAGCCGGCCGTCGTCGGTGATCCCGAACCACCGCAGCGTCGCCCCGGTGCGGCGGCACAGCTCCTGCCACGGCACCAGGTTGGCGTGGTGCTCCATCTCGGTGACCACGATCTCGTCGCCGGGGCCGACCGTGAAGCGTTCCGATTCCGGGCCCGCCGTGGCCGCGTTGCTCATCGCGTACGCGACCAGGTTGATCCCCTCGGTCGTGTTCTTGGTGAACACGATCTCGCCGGGCACCGCCCCGATGAACGAGGCGATGGTGGCGCGGGCGGCCTCGTACTCCGAGGTCGCCTCCTCGGCCAGCAGGTGCGCGCCGCGGTGCGGGGCCGCGTTGTGCCGCTCGTAGAACGCCCGCTCGGCGTCCAGCACCCGCAGCGGCTTCTGCGAGGTCGCCCCCGAGTCGAGGTACACCAGGTCACGGCCGCCGCGCACGGTGCGCTGCAGCAGCGGGAAGTCCTTCCTCAGCTCCTCGGGGAGCAGTCCCGTCCGCTCTCCGAGGCTCATGCCACGCCCGCCTTCAGGTACTTCTCGTACCCCTGGTCCTCCAGCTCGTCGGCCAGCTCGGGGCCGCCCTCGGCCACCACGCGGCCACCGGCGAACACGTGCACGAAGTGCGGCTTCACATACCGCAGGATGCGGGTGTAGTGGGTGATCAGCAGGATCCCGGTGTCGCCGGAGCCGCCGAACCGGTTGACGCCCTCCGACACGACCTTGAGCGCGTCCACGTCCAGGCCGGAGTCGGTCTCGTCCAGGATGGCCACCTTGGGCTTGAGCAGCTCCAGCTGGAGGATCTCGTGGCGCTTCTTCTCACCACCGGAGAAGCCCTCGTTCAGCGAACGCTGCGCGAACGCGGGGTCGATCGACAGCGCCTGCATGGCCTGCCGCATCTCCTTGGAGAACTCGCGCAGCTTGGGCGCCTCGCCGCGGACGGCGGTGACCGCCGAGCGCAGGAAGTTCGACACCGACACGCCCGGCACCTCGACCGGGTACTGCATCGCCAGGAACAGCCCGGCGCGGGCGCGCTCGTCGACGCTCATCCCCAGGACGTCCTCGCCGTCCAGGGTGACGGAGCCCCGGGTCACCTCGTACTTGGGGTGGCCCGCGATGGCGTACGCCAGAGTGGACTTGCCGGACCCGTTGGGGCCCATGAGCGCGTGGATCTCGCCCGCCTTCACGGTCAGGTCGACCCCGCGCAGGATCTCCTTCGTCCCGTCGCTCCCCTCGGCGACGTTCACGTGGAGGTCACGGATCTCTAGGGTGGTCATGGTCTCGTATCTCTCAGTCTTCGTCGTCGCTCAGTCGTCGGCCGCGTCCAGCGAGACGTACACATCGCCGTCCTCGACCTTGATCTTGTAGGTGGCGATGGGCTGGGTGGCGGGCGGGTTGGTGGGCTTGCCGCTGCGCAGGTCGAAGCAGGACCCGTGCAGCCAGCACTCGATCGTGCCGTCGTAGACCTCGCCCTCGGAGAGGGAGACCTCGGCGTGCGAGCAGATGTCGTTCACCGCGAACACGTCCTCGCCGCTGCGCACCAGCGCCACGGGCGTGTCGCCCACCTCGACGCCGAGCGCCCCCTCGTCGGGGATCTCGGCGAGACTGCACACCTTCACGAACCGGGCGGCGCCGCCGTCGCCGTGCGTGGTCTCGTTCGTCGCGGTCATCGTTCCCCGGCTCCCTGGCTCCCGGCTTCCTGTTCCCTGGCCCCCCGGTCGAGTTCCGCCTCGATCGCGGTCTCCACCCCGGCGCGGATCTCCTCGACCTCGATCCGCTCGATGAGCTGGCCGAGGTAGCCGCGTACGATCATGCGGCGCGCGTCGTCGCGGGTGATGCCGCGCGCCTGCAGGTAGAACAGGTGCTCGTCGTCCAGCCGCCCGGACGCCGAGGCGTGCCCCGCGCCGGCGACCTCGCCGGTGAGGATCTCCAGGTTGGGCACCGAGTCGACCCGGGTGCCGTCGGTCAGCACCAGGTTGCGGTTGAGCTCGTAGGTGTCGGTGCCCTCGGCCTCGGCACGGATGATCACGTCGCCGATCCAGACCGCGTGGGCGTCCCTGTCCTGCAGCGCGCCGCGGTAGTCGACGCGGCTGCGGCAGCGCGGCTGCGCGTGGTCGACCAGCAGCCGGTGCTCCAGGTGCTGGCCGCCGTCCACGAAGTACACCCCGTACAGCTCGGCGTCGCCGCCGGGGGCGTCATAGGACACCGACGGGGAGATCCGCACCAGATCGCCGCCCAGGCTGACGTTGTGCGAGACGAACCGGGCGTCCCGGCCCAGCCTGGCGTGCTGGTGGGACACGTGCACGGCGTCGTCCGCCCAGTCCTGGAGGCTGATCACCGACAGCCGGGCGCCGTCGCCGACCACGAACTCCACGTTGTCGGCGTAGGTCGCCGGGCCATGGTGGCTCAGCACCACGGTGGCCTCGGCGAACGGCTCCACGATCACGGTGGTGTGCCCGAAGGCGGCGGCGGAGGCGTCCTCGCCGCGCAGCCGCAGGATCGTCGGCCGCGACGCGACCGTCTCCTTCGGCACGGTCACCACGGTGGCCTGGGTGAACGACGCCCACGCCTGCGCGCTGACCCGGTCGGACGGGGTGTAGGCCGTGCCGAGCCTGGCGTCGTCGCGCCCGACCTGCTCGACCGTCACCTCGGGCGCCGCGTCGACCTCCAGGAGGACCTTGCCGTCGGCCTGGGCCTTCCCGTTGTGCAGGCCGCGCAGCCGGCGCAGCGGCGTGAACCGCCACTCCTCCTCCCGGCCCGTCGGCACGTCGAAGTCGGCCACCTCGAACGACGCCCTCTCGTGCAGCGTCAGAGTCGCCTCTGGGGGCGGACCCCCAGACCCCCCGGGCTTCGCCCGAAGGGCGGAAATCGGTCCGGTCTCCAGCCCCATCAGCCGACGGCTCCTTCCATCTGCAGCTCGATCAGCCGGTTCAGCTCCAGGGCGTACTCCATGGGCAGCTCGCGCGCGATCGGCTCGACGAACCCGCGCACGATCATCGCCATGGCCTCGTCCTCGTTCAGGCCCCGGCTCATCAGGTAGAACAGCTGGTCCTCCGACACCTTGGAGACGGTGGCCTCGTGGCCCATCTCCACGTCGTCCTCACGGACGTCCACGTAGGGGTAGGTGTCGGACCGGCTGATCTGGTCGACCAGCAGCGCGTCGCACTTCACCGTCGACTTGCTGTGCCGCGCGCCCTCCTGGATCTGCACCAGGCCCCGGTAGCTGGTGCGGCCGCCGCCGCGCGCCACCGACTTGGACACGATGGTGGACGAGGTGTTGGGCGCGGCGTGCACCATCTTGGCGCCCGCGTCCTGGTGCTGGCCCTCGCCGGAGAAGGCGATCGACAGCGTCTCGCCCTTGGCGTGCTCGCCGAGCAGGTACACCGCCGGGTACTTCATGGTGACCTTGGAGCCGATGTTGCCGTCGATCCACTCCATGGTGGCGCCCTCGTAGGCGACGGCGCGCTTGGTCACCAGGTTGTAGACGTTGTTCGACCAGTTCTGGATGGTGGTGTAGCGGACGCGGGCGTCCTTCTTCACCACGATCTCCACGACGGCCGAGTGCAGCGAGTCGGACTTGTAGATCGGCGCGGTACAGCCCTCGACGTAGTGGACGTAGGAGCCCTCGTCCGCGATGATCAGCGTCCGCTCGAACTGGCCCATGTTCTCGGTGTTGATCCGGAAGTACGCCTGCAGCGGGATCTCGACGTGCACACCCGGCGGGACGTAGATGAACGAGCCGCCCGACCACACCGCGGTGTTCAGCGCGGCGAACTTGTTGTCACCGGCCGGGATCACCGAGCCGAAGTACTCCTGGAAGATCTCCGGGTGCTCGCGCAGCCCGGTGTCGGTGTCCAGGAACAGGACGCCCTTTTCCTCCAGGTCCTCGCGGATCTTGTGGTAGACGACCTCGGACTCGTACTGGGCCGCGACACCGGCGATCAGCCGCTGCTTCTCGGCCTCGGGGATGCCGAGCTTGTCATAGGTGTTCTTGATGTCGGCCGGGAGCTCTTCCCAGGACGCCGCCTGCTTCTCCGTGGACCGGACGAAGTACTTGATGTTGTCGAAGTCGATGTCCGACAGGTCCGATCCCCAGGTCGGCATGGGCTTTCTGTCGAACAGCCGCAGCCCCTTGAGGCGCAGGTCGAGCATCCATTCGGGCTCGCCCTTCTTGGCGGAGATGTCGCGCACGACCTCCTCGTTCAGGCCGCGCCTCGCCGAGGCCCCGGCCTTGTCGGGGTCGGACCAGCCGAACCTGTACCTGTCGAGCCCTTCCAGCTCCGGGTGGGCTGCCGTAGTCATAGGGAGGTCCTCCCGGACTCCTCGTCGCTTTCTCGGTCGCTTTCTCGATCGCTGCCTTGCGCGTCGCCGCGCGCCGTGCCGGTGCCGCTCTCGGCGGCATCGCCCGCGGCGCCGCCCGCTCCCAGCGAGGGCGGGCTGACGTGGGTGGTGCAGATCCCGTCGCCGTGCGCGATCGTCGCCAGCCGCTGGACGGGTGTGCCCAGCAACCGGCTGAACGCCTCGGTCTCGGCCTCGCACAACTGCGGGAACTCCGCGGCGACATGCGCGACCGGGCAGTGGTGCTGGCACAGCTCCTCGCCGCCGCCGGGCCGTGGCCCCTTGGCGGCCGCGGCCGCGTAGCCGTCCCCCGACAGGGCCTCGGCGAGCTTGCGCACGCGCTGGTGCTGCGGGGCCTCCTGCACCACGGGCCCGTAACGGCGTTCGAGGTCGGCGATCTGCCGCCGCGCGAACTCCGTCACCGCCCGCGAGCCCGCCTTCTCGGCGAGGAACCGCAGGGCGCTGGTCGCCAGGTCGTCGTAGGCGTGCACGAACGCGCTGCGCCCGGCGTCGGTGATGACGAAGCGCTTGGCCGGCCGCCCCCGCCCGCGCCGCGGCTGCGGACGGGTCCGCCGGACCTCGATCATGCCCTCGGCGAGCAGCGCGTCCAGATGGCGCCGGATCGCGGCCGGCGTGAGGCCGACCCGCTCCCCCAGCGCCGAGGCGGTGATGGGACCGTGTTCGAGGACGAGCCGGGCCACCCGGGCGCGCGTGTCGCGCTCGGTCACCCCCGTCGTCTTCTCGCCCACGCTTTTCACAACATCAGTGTGCCTTAATTCCTTCCCGGTGGCCAAGGCGTCACGGATGTCATGGCTCACGTAGGTAAGGCTTACCTAATCTGCGCTACCGCGTCCGGGATGGTGGCCGGGTGCGTGTGCCCCAAGCTCCGGACGGCCACCCCGAACATCGTCAATAGAGCGACGATGAGGAAAAGCCCGAGCATGAGCGCCGGACGCGACGCGAGCGGCGAAGGCAACGGCTGAGAACGATGGGACCTACGGCGCGCCCTCGCGCGGTCACGGATTTCCGAGCGCGGCCTCCGAACGCCCTTGGGACGCTCGTAAGACATCATGCGCCGGGTGTAGGCGGGATCCTCCTCGGCGGTGCGCATCGCTATCTCGTTCAGCACGCGAAGCTCGTCCGCCGACAGCCCCATCCCGGCCCCCCAATACAGATGACAGAGATGGTTTATTGGCTTTTGCCGTTCCTGTCCAATTATTGACCTTGGCCGGGGCGGCGGCGGGACAGGCGCGGCGCGGACCTAGACTCGTCGCCATGGCACCCCCAGCGGGCGGCGCGAACGGAGGCGCCGCGGTCGAGCTCACCGAACTGGTCAAGCGCTACGGCGCCACGACCGCCCTGGACGGGCTCTCCCTGCGCGCCGCCGAAGGCGCCGTCACCGCGCTGCTGGGCCCCAACGGAGCCGGCAAGACCACCGCGATCGAGATCTGCGAGGGCTTCCGCCGCGCCGACTCGGGAACGGTGCGGGTCCTCGGCCTCGACCCGGTGTCCGACGGCCGGGCGCTCAAGGCGAGGGTCGGCGTCATGCCGCAGTCCGAGGGCGTCCCCGGCACGGCCCGCGCGGGCGAGTTCCTGCGGCTGGTCGCCTCCTTCCACAGCACCCCGCTCGACCCCGCCGCGCTGCTCGCGCGCCTCGGGCTGACCGCGCAGGCCCGCGTCCCGATCCGGCGTCTGTCGGGCGGGCAGCGGCAGCGCCTCTCCCTGGCGGTCGCCCTGGTCGGCAGGCCCGAGCTGGTCTTCCTGGACGAGCCCACCACCGGGCTCGACCCGCAGGCCAGGCACTCCACCTGGGAGCTGATCGAGGAGCTGCGCGCCGCCGGGACGTCGGTGGTGCTCACCACGCACTACATGGAGGAGGCCGAACGGTTGGCCGACCAGGTCGTCATCGTCGACCACGGCACGGTCGTCGCCCAGGGCACCCCGGCCGAGCTCGCGGGCGCCGAACGCCAGCTCCGGTTCCGGGCGCGCCCGGGACTGGGCCTGGATGAGCTGCTGTCCGCGCTGCCCGTGGGCAGCGCCGCGAAGGAGTCCCCGGCCGGCCATTACGTGGTCGAGGGCGAGGTGGGGCCGGAGCTCCTGGCCACGGTCACGGCCTGGTGCGCCTCGCACGGCGTCATGGCCGAGGAGCTGCGGATCGAGCGGCGCACCCTGGAGGACGTGTTCCTGGAGCTGACCGGCCGGGAGCTGAGGCCATGACCGCCACGCCCTCGCTCGATCTGAGCCCGGCGCCGGGGGCGGCCCGGCTGCCCCGGATGATCGCGGCACAGGCCGGATACGAGCTGCGCACCTTGCTGCGCAACGGCGAGCAGTTGCTGCTCACCCTGATCATCCCGGTGGTGCTGCTGCTCCTGTTCGGCGGGACGTCCCTGCTGGACCTGGGTCCCGGTCCGCGCGTGGACTTCCTCACACCCGGCGTCCTGGCGCTCGCGGTGATGTCGACCGCCTTCACCGGCCAGGCCATCGGCACCGGGTTCGAGCGCCGCTACGGCGTCCTGAAACGGCTGGGCGCCACCCCCCTTCCCCGCTCCGGGCTGGTCGCCGCCAAGACCCTCACCGTGCTCGTGGTGGAGGCGCTCCAGGCCGTCCTGATCTGCGCGGTCGCGCTGGCGATGGGCTGGCGGCCGGACGGCGACCCGCTGTCGGCGCTGGCGCCGGTCCTCCTGGGCACCGCGGCGTTCAGCGGCTTCGGGCTGCTCATGGCGGGCACGCTGCGCGCCGAGGCGACGCTGGCCGCCGCCAACCTGGTGTACGTCCTGCTTTTGGCGACCGGCGGCGTGGTGTTCCCGCTGGACCGCTTCCCCTCGGCGGTGCGTGCCGCGCTGGAGCTGCTGCCGATCTCCGCCCTGGCCGACGGCCTGCGCCGGGTGCTCCAGGACGGTGTGGCGTTCCCTGGCGGCCCCCTGCTCGTCCTGGCCGTCTGGGCGGTCGCGGGGACGGTGCTGGCCGCGCGCTTCTTCCGCTGGGAATGAGCCGCCCGGGGACGGTCCGGGATCGGGTGGCGCTGCCACCCCCCGCGCTGATCCTCATGGGCATCCTGTCGCTTCAGGCCGGCGCCGGGCTGGCCAAGCACCTGTTCGACCGGATGCCGCCCAGCGCGATGGTGCTCCTTCGGCTGCTGACCTCGGCGATCGTGCTGGGCTTCGTGGCGCGCAAGGCGCTGCGCGGAGCGCTGCGCGACCACGACCGCGGGAGCCTGGGCGTCGCCGCCTGCTTCGGGCTCTCCCTGGCGGTCATGAACTTCTCGATCTACCAGTCGTTCTCGCGGATCCCGCTGGGCATGGCGGTCACGATCGAGTTCCTCGGCCCGCTGGGGGTGGCGATCGCGGCGTCCCGGCGCCCGCGCGACCTGCTGTGGGCGGTGCTGGCGGGCGCGGGCGTGGTCACGCTGTCCCGCGGCGGCGGGCACGCCGACCCGGTGGGCATCGCGTTCGCGCTGGCCGCCGGGGCCTGCTGGGCGTCCTACATCCTGCTCAGCGCCGCCACGGGGCGCCGGTTCGCGGGGTCGTCGGGGCTGGCCCTGGCCAGCGTCGTCGGCACGGTCGCGGTCCTGCCCGCCGGCGTCGTCGAGGGCGGCGGCGCCCTGCTCGACCCGCGGCTGCTGGCGCTGGGCGCCGGCGTGGGCCTGATGTCGTCGGTGATCCCGTACTCCCTGGAGCTGGAGGCGCTGCGCCGCATGCCGGCCCGCGTGTTCGGGATCCTGATGAGCCTGGAGCCCGCGGTGGCGGCCCTGGTCGGCGTGGTGCTGCTCGGCGAGATCCTGAACCTCCGCCAGTGGCTGGCGATCGTGTGCGTCGTCGTGGCCTGCGCGGGCGCCACCCTCGGCCCCGAGAGGCCGCGCCCGGCCGCGCCGGAGCCCTAGGCTCGTGCCCGCGCTCGTGCCCCCGCTCGTCCCGGGGCTCGTGTGGCGGCCGCCGCCGCGGACGTGGAAGGATCATCGGGCAAGCGACATCGGAGAGGGGTCACCGTGACCGGCCGGCCACAGGAACAGGGGCTGCCGCCCGAGTACTTCGAGGCGGGCACGCCGTCCTTCGTCGACTTCCTGCGCCTCCACTCCCCGGACATGCTGCCGGTGAACCGGCTGGAGGACGGCGCCACAGCGCCGGACCTCCCGCACGGCACCACCGTGCTGGCCATGACGTTCCCCGGCGGGGTGCTCATGGCCGGTGACCGCCGCGCCGTGCGCGGCAACCAGATCGCCTATCGCGAACTGGAGAAGGTGCAGCGCGCCGACGAGTACTCCGTGGTCGCCTTCGCCGGGGCGGTGGGGTTCGCGCTGGAGATGATGCGGCTCTTCCAGGTGGAGCTGGAGCACTACGAGAAGATGGAGACGATGCCGCTGTCCCTGCCGGGCAAGGCCCGCAGGCTCGGCGCCGTCGTCCAGGCCAACCTCGCCATGGCACTCCAGGGCCTCGCGGTGGTGCCGCTGTTCGCCGGGTACGACCCGGACGCGGACGAGGGCAGGATCTACACCTACGACATCACCGGCTCGCCGCAGGAGGCCCGCGACTTCCACGCCGAGGGATCGGGCTCCCCGTACGCGACCGGCGCCCTCAAGAAGCTCTACCGCCGCGACCTGTCGGCCGAGGACGCCGCCACGGTGGCCGTCCACGCCCTCTACGACGCGGCCGAGGACGACACCGCGACGGGCCTGCCGGACGGCTCCCGCGGCCTGTACCCGGTGATCTCCGTGGTCACCGCCGACGGCTACCGCAGGCTGCCCGGCGAGGAGGTCGCGCGGATCTCCGAGGCGGTCATGCGGGACCGGCTCGAACGCCCCGACGGCCCGGTGGCGCCGCTGCGCTGACCAGCGGCGGGGCGCGGGCGGCCGCCACGGGAGAACGTCGTACCCGCCGCCTAGACTCGCGCCTATGGCACGGGCGAACGAGGAGGCGGCGGCCCTCATCCAGGAGCTGGCCGACCTGCTGTCGATCACGGGCGGGGACGCCTTCAAGGTACGGGCGTACGAGAAGGCGGCACGGGCGATCGCGGGCTATCCCGACGACATCTCCACGATGGACCTGGCCGGGCTGAGGCGCATCCCCTCCGTCGGCGAGGCGATCGCCAAGAAGCTGGTGGACTACAACACCACCGGCACCATCCGGCAGGTGGAGGAGCTGCGCGCCCAGATCCCCGCGGGCGTGCGCACCCTGACCACGATCCCCACCCTCGGCCCCAAGAAGGCGCTGGCGGTGTACGAGGAACTGGGCATCTCCTCGGTGCCCGAGCTGGCCGACGCGATCCGCGACGGCCGCCTGCGCGGGCTCAAGGGGTTCGGCGCCAAGACCGAGGAGAACATCCTGCACGGCATCGAGCTGATGCAGCAGTCGGGCGAGCGCGTCCTGCTGGACGTGGCGGCCGGCCTCGCCGACGAGATCGTCACGGCGCTGTCGGCGGTGACCGGGTGCCGCCGCTGCACGTACGCGGGGTCGCTGCGGCGGATGCGGGAGACGATCGGCGACATCGACGTGCTGGCCGCCTCCTCCGACCCGCGCCCGATCATGGAGGCGTTCACCGCGCTGCCGTACGTGACCGAGGTGATCGCGAGCGGCGAGAAGAAGACCTCGGTGCGCACGTCCCGCGGCCTTCAGGTGGACCTGCGGGTCGTGCCGCCCGAGTCCTGGGGCGCCGCCCTGCAGTACTTCACCGGTTCGCAGGCGCACAACATCCGCACCCGCGAGATCGCCGTACGCGCCGGGCTCAAGCTCTCCGAGTACGGCCTGTTCGACGCCGAGTCGAACGAGCTGATCGTCTCCGAGACCGAGGAGGAGGTCTACGCCCGGCTCGGCCTGCCCTGGATCCCGCCCGTCCTGCGCGAGGACGCCGGCGAGATCCAGGCCGCGCTCGACGGCACCCTCCCCCGCCTGGTCACCGTCGAGGACCTCAGGGGCGACCTGCACTCCCACACCGACCTCACCGACGGCACCGCGTCCCTGGAGCAGATGGTGGAGGCCGCCGAGCGGCGCGGCCTGGAGTACTACGCGATCACCGATCACGCGCCCAACCTGTTCATGCAGCGGATGACCGACGAGAAGATGCTCGCCCAGCGCGAGCGCGTCCGGGCGCTTCAGGAGAGGCACCCGGGGCTGACCCTGCTGCACGGCACCGAGCTGAACATCGACCCGGACGGCGACGTGGACTGGGACGCCGAGTTCCTGTCCGGGTTCGACATCTGCGTCGCCTCGATCCACTCGCACTTCACCCAGGGCCAGGACGAGATGACCCGCCGTCTCGTCCGCGCCTGCGAGAACCCGCACGTCCACGTGATCGGCCATCCCACGGCCCGGTCGATCGGCAGGCGCCGTCCGGTGGACGCCGACTGGGACGAGGTCTTCAAGGCCGCCGCCCGCACCGGCACCGCCCTGGAGATCGACTCGTTCCCCGACCGCCTCGACCTGCCCGCCGACCTGATCCGCCGCGCGCTGCGCCACGGCGTGAAGTTCGCCGTCGACACCGACGCCCACTCCGTGGCCCACCACCGCAACATCCGCTACGGCATCGGCACCGCCCAGCGGGGCTGGCTCACCCCCGACGACGTGATCAACACCTGGCCGCTGGACAGGCTCCGCGCCTTCCTTCAGAAGCCGGCACGCTGAGAGGCCCGCCCGCTCCCGACCGCGGCCCGTCTAGGCGGGCAGGACCTGGTGGGCCTTGCGACGCGGCAACCTCGGCTCGGGCGCAGGGGAGACGGGTCCCCGGGTGCGTGTCGCGAGCACGACGCGCAGGGCGGCGATCCACATGAGGGCGGCGCCGAGCATGTGCAGGACGACTAGGGCCGCCGGGACGCCCATGAAGTACTGGACGTAGCCGATCAGGCCCTGGGCGAGTTCGAGCGCGAACAGCTCCAGGGCGCGGCGCCGGAGCCCGGCGGGGGCCCGGACGCGGTGCAGCACCACCAGGAGCGTGACCGTCAGGGCGACGGTGACCCAGGCCAGCGAGCTGTGGACGCGGGTGACGTCCTCGATGTTGAAACCGTACCGGCGGGCCTCCGCGTCGCCCGCGTGCGGGCCGGTGCCGGTGACGACCGTGCCCGCGACCAGCACCAGCCCCGTGGCCGCGGCCAGCGCGCCGGCCAGCCGGCGCACGGCGGGCCCCACCACGCGGCGCGGCGGCTCGTCGGTCTCGCCGACCCGGACCCACAGCGCCACGCAGAAGATCAGCAGCGCGGGCGACACCAGGAAGTGCAGCGACACCGACGTGGGATGGAGCTTGGTCAGCACCACGATGCCGCCGATGACGGCCTGGGCGACCACGCTGGCGGGCTGCGCGGCGGCCAGCCATACCAGCCCGCGGCGCCGCGGCGCCAGGCGCAGCGCCGCGATGAACACCAGCAGGCCCACCGCCAGGACGAGGAAGGTCAGCATCCGGTTGCCGAACTCGATGGCCATGTTCACGGCCGGATGCTCGGGGCTGTGCGTCGGCACCAGGCTGTCCCCCGTGCAGCGCGGCCATTCGGGGCAGCCCAGGCCGGACTCGGTGACGCGGACGGCGCCTCCGGTGCCGATGATGCCCGCGTTCCCGATCACGCCGAGCAGGGCGAGCACCCGCATCGAGGCGGGCGTCGGCCGCCACACGGCGTCGCGCACGCGCGTCAGGGGATTTCCTTCAGCCACGGCATTCATCGTATGGGCGGTGTCCCGTAACCCGGATTCGCCCCCCGGGCAAGCCCCTGGGCCAACGTCCGGGGGTCAATGGCTGGGGGGCGGCATGAAGCCCGAAGGGCCCTGGCGGGCCCAGGGCGGGGCGCCGACCGGCGGGGTGCGCAGGAACGCCTGGCGGGCCAGGGCCATGAGGCCGAGGAGGGCGTCGCGGCGGCTCTCGAACCAGCGGGGGTCGGCGACGCCGCGTTCGGCGCGTTTGTGGAGCAGCGCCAGCTCGGTCGCGGCGAGCTGGTAGTCGGTCATGGCGCGGGCGGCGCCCTGGCCGCCGACCCGGCGGGCCCAGCGGCGGGCGGCGCGGCGGGCGTGCATGCTGCCCAGCATTCGCACGTCGGCGGGCGTGACCAGTCCCGTGTTGCCGTACATCGGCAGGTAGGAGCGGATCCGCTGGACGGTTCCGTGCCGCTCCACCAGGATCATGATCACCAGGACGATCAGGATGAGCAGGTCGAGCACGTACACCAGCAGCAGCCCGCCGGCGCCGAGCGCGGTGGACCCGTTCCACAGGCCGTGCAGCAGCATCGCGCCGAACAGGCCCAGCAGGACGGCGCCGGCGCGGAACCGCCGGTGGGTCGCGGCCCAGGCCACGCCCAGCCCGGTCATGGACGTGAACAGCGGGTGGCTGAGGGGCGCGATGACGCCGCGCAGCACGAAGGTGGCCTGGAGCCCCGCGGCGCCCTGCTCGTCGAACGCGCGCGAGTAGTAGGTGATGTTCTCCATCATGGCGAAGCCGAAGCCCACCATGGCGGCGTAGATGATCCCGTCGACGATCCCGTCGATTTCGTTGCGGCGGAACCACAGGATGCCGAAGAGTACCGAGCCCTTGAGGGTCTCCTCGATCAGCGGGGCGCCGAACGTGGCGCTGACGTAATGGGCCTCGGTCTCACCGAAGATCGGCGTGGTGATGTAGATGAGGCCGAGGGTGTTGAGGACGAGCGCGCCCAGCACGGCCACGCCGGCGCCCCACGCGAACGCGAACACGAGCATCCTGGGCGGTTCGGGTTCCAGCCGGTCCAGCGCCAGCACCAGCGAGATCAGCAGCGGGATGGGGAGGATGGCCAGGGCGAGCCCCGCCCAGAACCCCGGGCCGCCGTCGATGGCGTCCACGAGGAGGGCGAGGATGCCGCACACCGCCGAGATGGTGATCCCCACGATGAGCCCGATCGGAGGACGCCCGGCGACACGCCCCTCGAGCACCGCTTTCGGATCTACGCCTGTCATTCCGCGAGCGTAACCGGATCCGCCTCCCGGCCGTAAGGACGACCCCCCGGCCGCGGCCCAGGTGAAGTGGGCCTACGTGAAGATGGGGTCCAGCGCCACGGCCGTGAAGAGCAGGGCGAGATAGACGTTGGACAGGTGGAAGAACCGCATCGGCCTCAGGTGCACACCGGTCACTCCCGCGCGGGAGGCGCGCAGCAGGCGGTGCCCCTCCAGCAGGAAGACGGCGCCCAGGGCGACCGCGAGCGCCCCGTACACGACGCTCATCCCCGCGACCGGCCACAGCAGCAGGGAGCAGGCGACGGTGGCCCACGTGTACAGCAGGCTCTCCACGATCACGCGGGTCTCGGTCGCCACGACGGGAAGCATCGGGACCTTGGCGACGGCGTAGTCCTCGCGGTAGCGCATGGCCAGCGTCCAGGTATGCGGCGGCGTCCACAGGAACACCACGCCGAACAGGACGAACGGGGTCCAGTCCAGCCGCCCGGTGACGGCGGCCCAGCCGATCAGGACGGGCATGCAGCCCGCGATGCCGCCCCAGACCACGTTCTGCGACGTGCGCCGCTTGAGCAGCAGCGAGTACACGAAGACGTAGAACAGGATCGCGAACAGCGACAGGGCCGCGGCCAGCGCGTTGACGGCCAGGGCGAACCCCGCCGTGGACGCCGCCGCCAGCACCACCCCGAACACCAGCGCCTCGGCGGGGCTGATCTGCCGCGTCCCGCTCTGGGCGCGGGCCAGCGGGCGGCGGCGGGTGCGGCGCATCTTGGCGTCGATGTCGCGGTCGATGTAGCAGTTGATCGCGTTGGCCGCGCCCGCGGACAGGGTGCCGAACGCCAGCGTGGCCAGCGCGACCCCGGCGGGCGGCACGCCCCCGGCGGCCAGGAACATCACCGGCAGCGTCGTGATCAGCAGCAGCTCGATCACGCGCGGCTTGGTCAGCGCCACGTAGGCGCGCACGAGCCCGCCCACCGGACGCCTGGCGGCGCGGGCCGCGTCCGGCGCCCCCGCCCCCGCCGCCGCCGGCGGTGGGGGCGCGTCGGGCACCGCGTCGGCGAGGTCGTCGAGATCGACCGCGCGCTTGTTACTGAGCACCGTCACAATCGGGTCCACGTCCAACTAGGCATGAGAAATCGCGTACCACTTCGGCGGTGCCCCCGCGCGATTTGGCCGCCACCTCGGATTAGGGGTTCTGCTACGGCCTTTGTCTCTCTCTCCCGGCCGCGCCATCACTGTAGTCCCGCCCTCGCCGCGGCCGTGCACCGGGGCACCCCCACGCGCGTCGCCAGGACGGGGTGCCCGCTTCTCCCCCCAGGGTTCACCCCTGCGGGGGGTTAGTCGCGAAACGCTCTGGGCAAGGGTCGTCTACAGCGGGTCCCCCGAGCGCCGCTGCCCCGTTCGATAGGGTCGGAAGGGCAAGGCATGATCTTCAACGGGTCCGCTCGAAGCGGCCGTGCACGGGGCGATCGGGGAAGACACGCCCGCGAGATCACGTTCAGCCGAGCGCGGGGTTCGGCCATGGGGGCGCAGGGAGCCGTACACCCCGGCAGACGGGAAGACGATTCGGTTCGAGAGGAGCCTGGCGTTCCGTGAGTGGGGACATCAGCACGTTTGAATGGTCCGATCTGGACCGGCGGGCGGTGGACGTGATCCGCGCCCTCGCCATGGACGCGGTCGAGGAGGCGGGCTCCGGCCACCCCGGTACGGCGATGAGCCTCGCCCCGGCCGCCTACCTGCTCTTCCAGCGGTTCCTTCGGCACGACCCGACGGATCCCACCTGGCCCGGCCGGGACCGGTTCGTGCTCTCCTGCGGGCATTCGAGCCTGACCCTGTACATCCAGCTCTACCTGTCCGGGTACCCCTTGACGCTGGACGACCTCAAGTCGCTCCGCAAGTGGAACAGCCTCACCCCCGGCCACCCCGAGTACGGCCACACCGCGGGCGTGGAGACCACGACGGGCCCGCTGGGCCAGGGCATCGCCAACGCCGTGGGCATGGCGATGGCGGCGCGCCGCGAGCGCGGCCTGTTCGACCCGGACGCGGCGCCGGGCGAGTCCCCCTTCGACCACACCATCTGGACGTTCGCGTCCGACGGCGACATCGAGGAGGGCATCAGCCACGAGGCGTCCGCCCTGGCCGGGCACCAGAAGCTGGGCAACCTGGTGCTGCTGTACGACGACAACCACATCTCCATCGAGGACGACACGGCGATCGCGTTGTCGGAGGACGTGCGCGCCCGCTACGCCGCCTACGGCTGGGACGTCCACCATGTCGACTGGACGGCGGGCGGCGACTACGAGGAGAACGTCGCGGAGCTGGCGGCGGCGTTCGAGGCGGCCAGGGCCGAGACCGAGCGGCCGTCCCTGATCGCGCTGCGCACGATCATCGGCTGGCCGGCGCCGAACAAGAAGAACACCGGCAAGATCCACGGCTCGGCGCTGGGCGCCGAGGAGGTCGCGGCCACCAAGCGGATCCTGGGCATGGATCCGGACACGAGCTTCCAGGTGCCCGAGGACGTCCTGGAGCACGCCCGCGCCGTGGCGGACCGGGGCCGTGCCCTGCACGCGGAATGGGAGAAGACCTTCCAGGGCTGGCGGCAGGCCAACGCCGAGCGCGCCGCCGAGTACGACCGGATCTCCGCGCGCCGGCTGCCGGACGGCTGGGCCTCGGCGCTGCCGGAGTTCGAGCCCGGCAAGGACCTGGCGACCCGCGCCGCGTCCGGGCAGATCCTGGGCGCGCTGGCGCCGGTGCTGCCGGAGCTGTGGGGCGGGTCGGCCGACCTGGCCGAGAGCAACAACACCACGATGAAGGGCGAGCCGTCGTTCATCCCCGAGGAGTTCCAGACCAAGGAGTTCCCCGGCCACCGGTACGGCCGCACGCTGCACTTCGGGGTGCGGGAGCACGCGATGGGCGCGATCTGCAACGGGATCGCCCTGCACGGCGGCACCCGCCCCTACGGCGGCACCTTCCTGATCTTCAGTGACTACATGCGCCCGGCGGTGCGGCTGGCCGCGCTGATGAAGCTGCCGGTGACGTTCGTGTGGACGCACGACTCGATCGGCCTGGGCGAGGACGGCCCCACCCACCAGCCGGTCGAGCACCTGTGGGCGCTGCGCGCGATCCCCGGCCTGGACGTGGTGCGGCCGGCCGACGCCAACGAGACCGCCCACGCCTGGCGGACGATCCTGGAGCACACCGACCGTCCCGCGGGCCTGGCGCTGACCCGGCAGAAGCTGCCGACCCTGGACCGGGGCGACGGCCTGGCGTCGGCCGAGGGCGTGTCGCGGGGCGGGTACGTCCTGGCGGACGCGAGCGACGGCCGCCCGGAGGTGATCATCATCGCGACGGGCAGCGAGGTGCATCTGGCGCTGGAGGCCCGGGAGACGCTGGAGGCCGAGGGCACGCCCACGCGGGTCGTGTCGATGCCGTGCGTGGAGTGGTTCGAGGCGCAGGACGAGGCGTACAAGCAGGAGGTGCTGCCGCCGTCGGTGCGGGCCCGCGTGTCGGTGGAGGCGGGGGTCGCGCTGGGCTGGCGCCGGTACGTGGGGGACGCCGGCGAGTCGGTGAGCCTGGAGCACTTCGGCGCGTCGGCCGACTACAAGACGCTGTTCCAGCAGTTCGGCATCACCGCCGAGCGGGTGGTGGCCGCCGCGCACGCCAGTCTGATCAACGCGGGGGTGCACGGCGCGGGCCGCGGCGAGACCACGGGCAACTGAGAAAGCGAGACGAGGCCATGACCGAGAACTTGAAGAGGCTCTCCGACCAGGGCGTGTCGATCTGGCTGGACGACATCAGCCGGGAGCGGCTGCGCACCGGCAACCTCGAACAGCTCGTCAAGGAGCGGCACGTCGTCGGGGTCACCTCCAATCCGACCATCTTCTCCAAGGCGCTGAGCAAGGGCTCCGCGTACGACGACCAGGTGCGCGACCTGACGGTCCGCGGCGTGGACGTGGAGGAGGCGGCCCGCGCCATCACCACCTACGACATCCGCTGGGGCTGCGACGTGCTACGGCCCGTCTACGACCGCACCGAGGGCAAGGACGGGCGGGTGTCGCTGGAGGTGGACCCGCGGCTGGCCCGCGACACCGAGCGCACCGTGGCCGAGGCGCGGGCGCTGTGGTGGCTGGTGGACCGGCCCAACCTGTTCATCAAGATCCCCGCGACCCGCGAGGGGCTGCCCGCGATCAGCCAGGCGCTGTCGGAGGGCATCAGCGTGAACGTGACGCTGATCTTCTCGCTGGCCCGGTACGGCGAGGTCATCGACGCGTTCTTCGAGGGCCTGGAGCGGGCCCGCGCCAACGGGCGCGACCTGTCCTCGATCGCGTCGGTCGCCTCGTTCTTCGTCAGCCGGGTGGACACCGAGATCGACAAGCGGCTGGACAAGATCGGCTCGCCGGAGGCCAAGGCGCTGCGTTCCAAGGCGGGCGTGGCCAACGCCCGGCTCGCGTACGCGCTGTACGAGGAGAAGTTCGGCACCGACCGCTGGAAGGCGCTCAAGGACGCCGGGGCGCGGGCGCAGCGCCCGCTGTGGGCGTCCACCGGGGTCAAGGACCCGAACCTGCCCGACACCCTCTACGTCGACCAGCTGATCGCGCCGAACACGGTGAACACCATGCCGGAGGCGACGCTCGACGCGGCGGCCGACCACGCCGAGGTCCCGGGCAACACCGTCCAGGGGGCCTACGATGAGGCCCGCGAGCACATGAACGCCCTCAAGCGGGTCGGCGTCGACTACGACGACGTCGTCCGGGTGCTGGAGGACGAGGGGGTGGAGAAGTTCGCCACCTCCTGGAACGAGCTGCTCGGTTCGATCGCGGGCGAGCTGAAGGACAAGGAGCGCTAGCCCGCACGGGAGCGTATCGGGGGAGCGCATGACGTCCGTGGTGACCGCCGGGGGGATCTCGGTCACCATGCGGGGCGCCGTCGTGGAGGCGGGCGAGACGGTTCTGGAACGTCTGGTCTCCGACGGCGTCCCCGCCGGGCTGCGGCCGGGCGCGTCCCGTCCGGGGGGCGGGTGCCGCGCGTTCCGGCTGTGGGGGCCCGACGCGGCCCCGGCCGCCGAGCGGGGGCTCGGCTGGCTCGACCTGCCGGAACGGTCCAAAGGGCTGCTCGCGCGGCTCGCCGGGATCGCCGGCGAGGCCCGCGGCGCCGGGCTGGACCGGCTGGTGTTGGTGGCGACGGGCGGCGGCGCGACCGCGCCCGAGGTGATCGGCCGGCACGCGGGGGCGGACCTGACCGTCCTGGACGGCACCGACCCGCGGCAGGCCGGCGCGGTCCTCGCCGACGGGCGGCTGGCGCGCACGCTGGTGGTCCTGTCGAGCCGGGACGGCTCGGACCTGGTGGTGGACGCCCACCGGCGGATCTTCGAGGGCGCCTTCGCGCGGGCCGGGATCACCGGGCCCGAGCTGGCCCGCCGCTTCCTGGTGGTGACCGAGCCGGGATCGCCGCTGGCGAGGCTGGCGGAGGAGTCCGGTCACCGGCTCGTCGAGGCGAGCCCCGGCGTGCCGGACCCCTACGGCGCCCTCGACGCGACGGGGCTCGTCCCGAGCGCGCTGGCGGGCGCGGACGTGGCGCGGCTGCTGGACGAGGCCGCCGCGCTGGCCCCCGCGCTGGGTCAGCCCTTCGACAACCCGGCGCTCACCCTGGGCGCCGCCCTCGGCGCGGTCTCGGCCGCCTCGCCCGGGCGCGGCACGGGCCACGGCGCGCTGGTCATCGCCGACCAGGAGGCGGGCCTGGGCGGCTGGGCGGAGCATCTGATCGCCGAGTCGATGGGGAAGCAGGGCAAGGGACCGCTGCCGGTCGTCGTCGAGGGCGTGGAGGCGCCCGGATTCGGCGCCGCCGACGGCGCGTGCCGCATCATGCTGGGCGACCGTCCCGGGGAGCACGGGGCGCGGGAGGACGCGGAGCTGGGCGTCGCGGGCCCGCTGGGCGCGCAGTTCCTGCTGTGGGAGTACGCCACGGCGGTCGCGGCCCGCGTCACGGGCGTCAACCCGTTCGACCGTCCCGACGTCCGGGAGTCGGCGCGCAACACCGCCGCGCTGCTGCGCGCCGAGGAGGGCGGCGCCCCGACCGTGATCGGGCGCGCGCCCGCCATGGTGGCGGGTGCCGTGGAGGTCCACGACCCGGGAGAGCTGCTGAAGGGCGCGCTCAAGGGCGCGGGGTCGCTCCCGGCCGCCCTGGACGAGCTGCTGTCGTCGGTCCCGGACGGCGGCTACCTGGCCGTGCTGGCGTACCTCGACCGGCGGGGCGACGCGGACGCGGCCGGGCTGCGCTCGCTGCTGGCCGGGCGGGGCGCCGTCGTCCGCAAGAACCCCGTCCCGGTCACCTTCGGATGGGGGCCCCGGTACCTGGACACCACCGGCCAGTACCACAAGGGCGGGCCGCCGAACGGGGCGTTCCTGGTGATCACCGGTGACGCCGCCGCGGACATCCCGGTGCCCGGCCGCCCGTACACGCTGGGGCAGTTGCATCTGGCGCAGGCGTTCGGCGATCTGCGGGTGCTGCGCTCGCTCGGGCGTCCCGCCGTCCGGCTGCACCTCAGGGACCGGGTGGACGGCCTGGCGCAGCTCGCCAAGGCCCTCACCTCCTGAACCCGGCCCCTGAACCCGGCCCCTGAACCCGCCCCTTGAATCGGCCCCCGAGCCCGGCGGGGAGCGTGGCGCTCCTCACGGTCCGGAACCAGAAGATCGCACAGGATCGCCCAGAGGGTCGCGGACGCCCGTTCACTCCTGGAACCATAGGAGGCCGGGAGGGAACGGTGTCCGGATTCGACGTACTGACGCGCGGCGACGTGCTGGACGCGGCACTGCAGGCACGGGACCACCTCGTGAGCTGCGGCGTGCCCGCCGCCCTCGCCACCAAGGATCCGCGCCTGTGGGGGCGGCGCGCGGTCGACCACGGCCGGCTGGGCTGGCTCGACCTGCCGTTCACCTCCCGCGGGCTGCTGGACCAGATCGAGGGACTGGTCGCGGAGATCCGCTACACGGGGCTGGACCACATCGTGCTGATCGGGCTGGGCGCCGAGAGCCTGGCCGCCAAGGCGATCATGGCGGGCGGGCCCGCGGCCTCCCGGCTGACGGTGCTGGACGGCGGTGACACCGCCGCGCTCGGCCGGGCGCTGGAGCGGCTGGACCGGACCCTGGTGGTGCTGTCCAGCAAGTCCGGGGTGTCCCTGGAAGGCGACGCGTACCGGCGGATCCTCTCCGAGGCGTTCCGCGCGCTGGGGATGTCCGAGCAGGAGATCGCCGGCCGGTTCCTGGTGATCACCGACCATGGCAGCCCGCTGCACGAGTACGCCAAGCAGAGCGCGTTCCGCATCGGCCTGACCGACCCGAACCTGCCCGGCCATTTCAGCGCGCTGTCGGCGTACGGGCTGGTCCCGGCCGTCCTGGCGGGCGCGGACGCGCACACGCTGCTGGACGAGGCGGCGACGCTGCTGCCGTCGCTGTCCAAGGACGACGACAACCCGGGACTGCTGCTCGGCGCCATCCTCGGCGGCTGCGCGCAACGCGGCGCCGACGGGCGGCCCCAGGACAAGCTGATCCTGCACGAGCCGCCGGGCGGCGGTCCCCTGTCGGCCTGGATCACCCACCTGCTGGCCTGCGCCACCGGGCGGCAGGGGCGGGGGCTGCTGGCGTTCGAGCCGCCGGGCGGCCCCGGCCCGATCCCCGACGCGCACACGCTGGAGATCAACCCGCGGGAGGGGCCCTCGGAGGCCGACACCTCGGTGTGGGCGCCGCTGGGCGCGCAGTTCCTGCTCTGGCAGTACGCCGCGGCGGTGGCGGGCTGGCTGATGGGCGTGAACCCGTTCGAGCCGGCCGGCGCGATGGCGCGGGAGATCGAGGACGACGCGGTGACGATGCTCCGGGCGGCCGGGCCGGGCCCGCTGCCCGACCAGCGGCCCGCGTACGTGGACGGCGACATCGAGATCCACGCCGACTTCGTCTGGCCGGGCGGGGTGGGCCGCGCCGACCTCCCGATGACGCTGGAGGCGCTGGTGGAGGGCGTCCCCTGGGACGGCTACCTGTCGGTCTCCTCGTACGTCACCGGCGGCTTCACCGGGCGGGAGCCGGCGCCGGGGCTGGCCCGCCGGTCGGGCCGCCCGGTGACCTACGGGACGGGCCCCGCGCACCTGCACGCCACCGCCCCGGTCCACCTGGACGGGCCGGGCACCGGCGCGTTCCTGATCGTCAGCGGCGACCCGCCCGCGGGCGACCCGCTGGCCGTCGAGCCGGTGGCGGGCCGCCCCTACAGCCTGGCGAGGCTGCGGCTGGCCCGCGCCATCGCCGAGACGCGGGCGCTGCGGCGCCGCGGGCTTCCGGTGGTGCGGCTGCATCTGCGCGACCCCGTGGAGGGCGCGCGGCGCCTGTCCGAGGCCGCCGGGACGGCGGCGTGGGCATGACGCCGGTGTTCGTCGGGCGCGATCGGGGGCAGGCATCCGACGAGCGGCCCGGGATCGGGAATGATCACCTCGGCGGTGGCGTATACCCCTATGGGATAGGGAACGCCGAGCGGCGGGGTGAGGATACGGCGGCCGCACGTGCGTACCGCTGAGCGACGACGCGTCCGCGACGGCGACCGGGTCGGCGCGGCCGTCGGCTGGACGGCATCGATGATCTGGAAAGAGGGGGCCCTCACGTGACCAAGACACCCAACCCGCTCCGGGATCCCCGGGACAAGCGGCTGCCTCGGGTGGCGGGGCCGTGCGTGCTGGTGCTGTTCGGTGTCACCGGGGACCTGGCCCGCAAGAAGCTGCTGCCCGCCATCTACGACCTGGCCAACCGCGGGCTGCTGCCGCCGGGGTTCTCGCTCGTGGGGTTCGCCCGCCGCGACTGGGACCACCAGGACTTCCGGCACATCGCCTACGAGTCGGTCAAGGAGCACGCCCGGACGCCGTTCCGGGAGGACGTCTGGAAGCACCTGTCGGAGGGCATGCACTTCGTCCCCGGCGAGTTCGACGACCCGGGCGCGTTCGACGCGCTGGCGATGGCGGTCAAGGAGCTGGACGTCGTCCGCGGCACCGGCGGCAACTACGCCTTCTACCTGTCGATCCCGCCGAAGTTCTTCCCCCAGGTGGTGGAGCAGCTGCAGCGCGCCGGGCTGGCCGACCACGGCGACGAGTCCTGGCGGCGGGTGGTCATCGAGAAGCCGTTCGGGCACGACCTGGCCAGCGCCAAGGAGCTCAACGACACCGTCCACCAGGTCTTCCCCGAGGAGTCGATCTTCAGGATCGACCACTACCTGGGCAAGGAGACCGTCCAGAACATCCTGGCGCTGCGGTTCGCCAACTCCATGTTCGAGCCGCTGTGGAACCGCTCGTACATCGACCACGTGCAGATCACCATGGCCGAGGACATCGGCATCGGCGGGCGGGCCGGCTACTACGACGGGATCGGCGCCGCCAGGGACGTGATCCAGAACCATCTCCTCCAGTTGCTGGCGCTGACCGCGATGGAGGAGCCGACCTCGTTCAGCGCGGAGGCGGTCCGGGCGGAGAAGGCCAAGATCCTGTCCTCGGTGCGGGTGCCGGGCGACCTGGACGCCTCCACCGCCCGCGGCCAGTACGCGGCGGGCTGGCAGGGCGGCGTGAGCGTGCGGGGCTACCTGGAGGAGGACGGCATCCCCGCCGACTCCAGGACCGAGACCTACGCCGCCATCAAGCTGGAGATCGACAACCGGCGCTGGGCGGGGGTGCCGTTCTACCTGCGCACCGGCAAGCGGCTCAGCCGCCGGGTGACCGAGGTGGCGCTGGTGTTCCAGCAGGCGCCGCACCTGCCGTTCTCGCAGACCGACACCGAGGAGCTGGGCGAGAACGCGCTGGTGATGCGGGTGCAGCCGGACGAGGGCATCACGGTGCGGTTCGGCTCGAAGGTGCCGGGCACCTCGATGGAGATCCGCGACGTCAACATGGACTTCGCCTACGGCGAGTCGTTCACCGAGGCCTCACCCGAGGCGTACGAGCGGCTGCTGCTGGACGTGCTGATCGGCGACCCGCCCCTGTTCCCCCGGCAGGAGGAGGTCGAGCTGTCCTGGCGGATCCTCGACCCGATCACCGAGCACTGGGCGGCGACCCCGGGGATGGACCAGTACAAGTCCGGGGGCTACGGGCCCGAAAGCGCCGACAGGCTGATGGCGCGCGACGGCCGCTCCTGGCGGCGGCTCTAGGAGCGAGAACACGTGAACATCGACCTCACCAACACCACCACGCGCCGGATCCAGGACGCGCTGACCCAGGCCCGGCACCTGATGGGCGGCCCCGCCGTCGGCATGGTGCTCACCTTGATCATCGTGACGGACGAGTCGGCGCAGTACGACGCGGTGCGCGCGGCGACCGAGGCGGCCCGTGAGCATCCCTGCCGGGTGCTGACGGTCATCTCGCGGGACTCGCGGGGCAACACCTCCAGGCTGGACGCCGAGATCCGGCTGGGCGAGACCGGGCCGGGCGAGACGGTGCTGCTGCGGATGTACGGGCCGCTGGCGCTGCACGCCGACTCGGTGGTGGTGCCGCTGCTGATGCCGGACACGCCGGTGGTGACCTGGTGGCCGGGCGGCAAGGTGCCGGAGGCGCCCAGCAAGGATCCGCTGGGCAGGCTGGCGCAGCGCCGGGTCACCGACGCCTACGCCGCGCCCGACCGGCTGGGCACGCTGGCCCGGCTGGCGGAGGTCTACAAACCCGGCGACACCGACTTCAGCTGGACCCGGCTCACCACGTGGCGGTCGCTGCTGGCCGCCGCGCTCGACCAGGAGCACGCGGAGATCACCGCGGGCGAGGTGACGGCGGAGCCGGACAGTCCCAGCGCCGAGCTTCTGGCGGCCTGGCTGTCGCTACGGCTGGGCGTCCCGTTCGCGCGGTCGGCCTCCGACGGCCCCGGCATCACCGGCGTGCGGCTGGTCACGGCCGATGGCGACATCACGGTGACGCGGCCCGACGGGCGGGTGGCGACGCTGTCGCGTCCCGACCAGCCCGACCGGCAGGTGTCGCTGATGCGGCGGCCGCTGCCGGAGCTGCTGGCCGAGGAGCTGCGCAGGCTCGACCCCGACGAGGTCTATCACGAGGCGGCGGCCCGCTTCGCCAAGGACCTGGCGGCCGTGGCCGCGCAGGCGGAGGTGCCGCCGGGCGCCAAGGCGGCCGAGACCTCCGGCGCGACGCCCGAGCTGCCCGAGGACCCGGTGCCCGGTCTCGAAGGCGGCACGGAGGCTCCATGAGCGCCACGCCGGGAGTGCTGATCCACAGCGACCAGTCGCTGCTGGCCAAGGCCGCCGCGGCGCGGCTGGTGACCCGCCTGGTGGACGTGCAGGCCGCGCGCGGCACCGCGTCGGTGGTGCTCACCGGCGGCGGGGTGGGCACGGCCGTGCTGGCGGAGCTGGCCGCGTCCGGCGCGCGGGAGGCCATCGACTGGCGGAACCTGGACATCTGGTGGGGCGACGAGCGTTTCCTGCCGTCCGGCCACGCCGAGCGCAACGAGACCGGTGCCCGTGAGGCGCTGCTCGACAAGGTGGACGCCGATCCGGCCCGCGTGCATCCGATGCCCGCGTCCGACGGCCCGGACGGCGACGATCCCGAGGCGGCGGCGCGGCGGTACGCCGAGGAGCTGCGCGCCGCGTCCCGTCCCGAGGACCACGGGCCGGTGCCGTCCTTCGACGTGCTGATGCTCGGGATCGGCCCGGACGCGCATGTGGCGTCGCTGTTCCCGGAGATGCCCGCGCTGTACGACGAGCGTCCCGTGGTGGCGGTTCGCGGCGCGCCCAAGCCGCCGCCGACGCGGCTGTCGCTGACGCTGCCGTCGATCCGGGCGGCGCGCGAGGTGTGGGTGCTGGCGGCGGGCGAGTCCAAGGCCACGGCGGTGCGGATGGCGCTGTCGGGCGCCGGGCCGGTGCAGGTGCCGGCGGCGGGCGCGCGGGGCCGCCAGCGCACGTTGTTCCTGCTCGACCGCGCGGCGGCGTCCCGGCTGCCGCCGGGGATGGACCGCGTCGGCTCGCCTTGACGCCCGGCCCTGGTCATAGCCTGGCCTTTGCCCGAATATTGTGACTTCCTGGGGAATGTCCCCTTGCGGGTGCACGGCATCCCATGGCGAGGAGGGTCACAGGTGCTCCAGGGTCGGGCGATCGGGGCGTTCACGGCGGTGGCGGCCGCGCTGGTACTGGCGGTCGCCGGGTGTTCCTCCGGCGACGGCGGCACACCAGGCGGCAAGGAGGCGGAGGCCGCTCCTCCGGAACTCGCCATCACCCCGGCGAACGGGGCCAAGGGCGTGGCGCCCGACCAGCCCGTCGTGGTCAAGGTCGACAAGGGCAAGCTGGCCGGTGTCACGCTCGCCGACGGCAAGGGCCGCGAGGCGGAGGGCAAGCTCGCCGCCGACGGCACCTCGTGGCGTTCGTCATGGGGCCTGAAGCCGGCCACCACCTACACCGTCACCGCCCGCAGCACGGCCCCGGACGGTAAGGCGGCCACCGCCACGTCCACCTTCACCACCCTGACGCCCACGGCCAAGCTGGAGAGCGGCATGGCGCCGCTGGACGGCGAGAAGGTCGGCGTGGGCATGCCCATCCAGTTGCTGCTGTCCAAGCCGGTCACCACCGAACAGGGCAAGCGGAACGTCGAGCGGTCGCTGGAAGTGCGCATGTCCAAGCCCGTCGAGGGCGCCTGGTACTGGATCAGCGACAAGGAAGTGAACTTCCGTCCCCGCGACTACTGGCCCACCGGGCAGAAGGTCAAGGTCATCGCCCACCTGGCCGGGGTGCGGGCCGGGGAGGGCCTGTGGGGCGTGAAGGACCGCACGGCCACGTTCACCGTCGGGCCACGGCACATCACCCTGATCGACGCGAAGAAGTACCGGGCGACGGTGACCGAGAACGGCCGGACCGTCCGCACGATGAAGGTCAGCCTCGGCAAGCCCGGCGACGACAGCTACTCCGGGAAGATGATCGCCCAGGAGAAGGTGGCCGACATGGTCATGGACTCGGCCACCACCGGCAACCCCGGCGAGTACCGGACCCCAACGAAGTGGAACGTCCGGATGACCTACAGCGGCACGTTCGTCCACTCGGCGCCCTGGTCCACCGGCGCGCAGGGAAGCGCCAACGTCAGCCACGGCTGCGTCAACGCGTCCCCGGCCGACGCCAAGTGGTTCTACCACTTCACCAACCGCGGCGACATCATCGAGGTGACCGGGACGACCCGCAAGCTGCAATTCGGCAACGGCCCCACGCCGTGGGCCAAGTCCTGGGAGGACTGGGTCAAGGGCAGCGCGCTCGGCGCCCCCGTCAAGGGCCTCCCGCTGAAGTGACCAAAGTAGACGGGCCACTCGACTTTGGGCGCTCCCGGTGCCGGCCGGGTGCTGGCTACCGTTGATCCGGTGAGGTTCCGCTCGCCCCTGCGCAGCCCGGTCCTGGCCCAGGCGGCGCGTGACGTGTCGGTGGTGGCGGTCGCCGCGTGCATCGGGTCCCTGGCCTTCCTCGGCGCGCAGGAGACCCGTCCGCACCCCTCCACCGCGCAGTCCGTGCGCGACCTGGTGATCGGGATCGTCGCCTGCCTCATCCTGCTGCTGTTCCGGCGGCGCCGCCCCGTGGCGGTCACCCTCGTCCTGACCGTCATGGCCGTCTTCTCCGGGTCGGCGTGGGGCACGCCGGCGATGGGCGTGTTCACCGTCGCGCTGCACTGTTCGTGGCGTGCGACCGCCCTGGTGACCGCCCTCAACGGGGGGTTCATCGTCTTCGCGTTCACCGTGGTTCCCGGAATGGGGGATCAGGAGCGGGTCGAGTCGATGGCGGTGTTCCTGTCCATGTACGTGGCGCTGGTCGCCACCGGGCTCCTGATCCGCTCGCGGAGGCAGCTCATCGAGTCGCTCAGGGAACGGGCGCGGCAGGCCGAGGAGGGACAGCGGCTGCGCGTCGAGGAGGCGCGGCACCTGGAACGGGAGCGGATCGCCAGGGAGATGCACGACGTGCTGGCCCACCGGATCTCCCTGCTGGCCGTCCACGCCGGGGCGCTGGAGTTCCACGCCGACGCGCCCGCCGAGCAGAGGGAGGCCGCCGGGATCATCCGGCGCGGCGCGTACGAGGCGATGGAGGACCTGCGCCAGGTGATCGGCATGCTGCGGGACACGCCGCCCGAGAGCACGGGCGACACCGCCGAGCGGCCGCAGCCCACCCTGACCGACCTGCCCGCGCTGATCGAGGAGTCGCGGCGCGCCGGGACGCACGTCACGCTGGACGAGCGGGTGCCCGACCCGGACCAGGTGCCGTCGAGGATCGGGCGTCACGCGTACCGGATCGTCCAGGAGGGGCTGACCAACGCCCGCAAGCACGCCCCCGGCGCCCTGGTGCGGGTGACCGTCGCGGCCACCGGCGCGGGCGGGCTCAGCGTCGAGATCGTCAACCCGCTCCCGCCGGGACCGGCCGTGAACGGCACGGGCCTGCCCGGGGCGGGCATGGGCCTGGTGGGCCTGCGTGAACGCGTCACCATGCTCGGCGGGGAACTGGAGCACGGCCGCACCGAGGACGGCCGGTTCCGCCTCCACGCCACGCTTCCCCCGCCCGTCGGCTCCTAGGGTTGTGACCATGGAATCCGCCAGCGCCCCCACCGGGACACCGCCGATCAGCGTCCTGATCGTGGACGACGACGCCCTGGTCCGCGCGGGACTGAGGATGATGCTGGCGGCCGCCGACGACCTGCGCGTGGTCGCGGACGTGGCCGACGGCGCCGAGGTGGTGCCCGCGGTCAACCGGCACCGCCCCGACGTGGTCCTGATGGACATCCGGATGCCGCGCCTGGACGGGCTGGCGGCCACCGAGCTGCTGCGCGCGCGCCGCGACCCGCCCGAGATCATCATCCTGACCACGTTCGACACCGACGACCACATCCTGCGCGCGATGCGCGCCGGGGCCAGCGGGTTCCTGCTCAAGCACACGCCGCCGCCCGACATCATCCGCGCCATCCGGCAGGTCGCGGCGGGCGAGCCGATGCTGTCCCCCGCGGTGCTGCGCCGCATGATGTCGTACGTCGCCGGGACCGGCGTCGACCCGCGCCGCGAACGGGCCCGCGAGCTGCTGGGACGGCTCAGCGAGGGCGAGCGGGCCGTGGCCGCCCTGGTCGGGCGGGGCCGTACCAACGGCGAGATCGGCAGGGAGCTGTCGCTGAGCGTGGCGACGGTCAAGGCGTACGTGTCGCGGCTGCTGACCAAGCTGGAGCTGAACAACCGGGTGCAGATCGCGCTGCTCGTCCACGACGCGGGCGAGCGGGACGGCGAGGCCACGGGAACGCCGTAGACGACCGGCGCCGGGCGGTCGACTTCCGGCGCCGCGCGCTCGACCATCGGCCGACGCGGCGGCGGGTGGCGTCCCGCCACCCTGGACGCATGATCGAGGTTGAACGGCTCACCAAACGCTATGGGGAGGTCGTGGCGGTCGACGACGTGTCGTTCCGCTGCGAACCCGGCACCGTCACCGGCTTTCTCGGCCCCAACGGCGCGGGCAAGTCCACGACCCTGCGGATGATCTGCGGGCTGACGCCGCCGAGCTCGGGCACCGCCGCCGTGAAGGGCGTCCCGTACCGGCGGATCGCCAACCCGGGCCGGCATGTCGGCGTGCTCCTGGACGCCGCCGCGATGCACCCGGGGCGGACCGGGCGCGAGACCCTCGCCCTGACCGCCCGGCTCCTCGGGGTCGGACGGGAACGCGCCACCGAGATGCTGGAGCGCGTCGGGCTGCCCGCCAAGGCCGCCCGCCGCCGCGTCGGCGGGTACTCGCTGGGCATGCGGCAACGGCTCGGGCTCGCGCAGGCGCTGATCGGCGACCCGAGCGTGCTGGTCCTGGACGAGCCCGCCAACGGGCTGGACCCGGAGGGCATCTTCTGGATGCGGTCGCTCCTGCGGGACTTCGCCGACCGGGGCGGGACGGTGCTGCTGTCGTCGCACCTGCTGCGCGAGGTGGAGGCGGTGGCCGACCGGTTCGTGGTGATCGCGGGAGGCCGGATCGTCGCCCAGGGAGCCAAGGAGGACCTGCTGTCCGCGCCCGGGCCGATGCTGGTGCGCGGCCTGGATCCCGCCGCGCTCCGCGATGCGCTGACCGCCGCGGGCCTGACCGCGCGCCCCCAGGAGGACGGGACGTTCGCGGTGGACGGGACCGCCGAGGCGGTGGGACGCGCGGCCGCCGCGGCCGGGGTCGTCCTGCTGGAACTGCGCCAGGCGTCCGGCGGCGGACTGGAGGAGCTGTTCCTGTCCCTCACCGCGTCCTCGGCCGCCGCTCCCGTGCCCGACTCGCCCGTGCCCGCCGTGGAGGTGGCCCGATGACCGCGACCGTGACCGCTCCCCGCGACGCCACTCCCCCCGTCGTGGACGACCCGCCCGCCCCGTCCCTGGTGCGGCTGACGCTGATCGAGTTCCGCAAGACCGTCGACACCCGGTCGGGACGCTGGCTGCTGATCGTCATCGCGCTGTGCACGCCCGCGCTGATGCCGCTGATCCTGTTCACGATGCCGGCGGAGGAGCAGACGCTGCGGGAGCTGTTCATCGCCTCGCAGGCCGGGCCGATGATCCTGCTGCCCGTCCTGGGCATCCTGTCGGTCACCTCCGAATGGTCGCAGCGCACGGCGCTGACCACGTTCGCGCTCGTCCCCCACCGGCGCCGGGTGCTGGCGGCGAAGCTGCCCGCCTGCGCGCTGCCGGCCGCCGTGTTCGTCGGGATCGGGCTGGCGGGCTCGGTCGCCGCCCGCGCGATCGGCGGCGCGACCGGCCGGTCGGAGGGGTCCTGGTCGCTGCCGCCCGAGCTGGTCGGCCAGACCCTGCTGACCTCGGTTGTCCTCGTCGTGATGGGCGTGGCGTTCGGCTTGGTCCTGGGCAGCCCGGCGTCGGCGATCGTGCTGTACTTCGTCCTGCCGACCCTGTGGACGACGCTCGGCGAGATGGTGAGGCGGCTCACCGGCCCGGCCCGCTGGCTGGACACCAACAAGACACTGGAGTCCCTCGCCTCACCCGACGTCACGGGCGTCGAATGGGCCCGTGTCGGCACGTCGGTGGCCGTGTGGGTGCTCCTCCCCCTCCTCATCGGCACGATCCGGCTCGTCCGCCGCGAGGTGAAGTGACGCCGCGCCCCGCGCGAGGCCGGCACCGGAACCCCCCACCGCCGTCCAGAGCCCGGCGGTGACGGCCCGGCGCCGGCCCAGCACGCTGAGCGGTCACCGATCCCTTACCGAACCCATACCGAGCCTGAAACGTGATCAGCGCACCAAATGCGTCATTCCGGTGGCGAACGGTGACAAAGCCCAGGACAATGCCCCGCATGTCTCGTACAGATGATCGTTTCGTGACGCGGCGACGCGTCCTCCGCCCCGAGACGACGGTCGAGCATGTCGACGAGTTCGCCAAGGGCGCTCACTGGCCCATGGTCGGCGTGACCGAACGCGACCGGGAGTCCGGCACCGACGGCGAGGTCGTCTGGCAGGCCGACGGGCACACGCTGGGCAAGCAGGTCCTCAAGGCCGGGTCGCTGCACTACGTGCAGGACGCCATGTTCGGCATCGGCTACTACTACCTCACCGGCAGGCCGAAGGGCCTCGTGGAGACCCTCGCCGCGAACGCCGCGCAGGTCCTCGACCCCTGGACGGTCGAGGAACTGTGCCAGGCGTTCGACCAGTCCGGCGACCCCCGCGCCCGCGGCCAGGCCGCGCTCCGCCTGGGCCTGGCCGCCCCCGCCAAACCCGACCAGCAGGTCGTCAAGCGCATCGGCACCGCCCTGGCCGACCAGGACGCCCGCGTCCGCTACGCCTCGATCTTCGCCGCCTCCTACACCCGGTACGAGGCGCTGCTGCCCGGCCTGCGCGCCATCGCCGACAAGGACGAGGAAGAGTTTCTGCGCGACCGCGCCGCCGCCACGCTGCGTTCGATGGACGGCGTGAAGGTCTAGCCCGCCCGGCGATGGAACGAGGCCATGCTGGAGATGGTGGAGGGCGACAGGCGCACCCTCTCCGCCATCTACAAGAAGATCGAGGCCAAGGGCCTTCAGGTCGCGGCTTCACCTCACCCCGAGCCGCCACGGAAATGCTCGATCAGGCGCGAGTAACTGTCACCGCCATGGCCCTGCTCCACGGCCCGGCTCACGAGCGACAGTGTGCAGGCGGGGAATTCCTCGTCGATTCCGCGTGCCCGGCTTTCCCGTACGAGGTCGTCGACCGAGGGCAGGTGGTGCTTGAGCGCGCCGTACTCGACGGCGTGCTCGCGCCGGTCGACCTCGTGCGCGATCCCGGGCAGAAAGCCCAGCAGGGCCGTGATCGAAGGGCGCGCGTCCGTCAGGAACCGCTCCGCCTCGATGCCCGCGCTCTCCAGGAGCGCGGCGGCGTGAAGCAGGCCGTTGAGCGTGCCCCACATCGTGTCGTGGACGGCCATCCCATACAGGGCCGGAACGCCCGCGTCGTCCGAGACGAGGCTTCCTCGGCCACCCAGCAAGTCGAGCACGCCGCGGAACTCGTCGTGGACGTCCTTGGAGCCCCCGTAGAAGACCACGGCGTCGGGATGGCCGACGCCCGGCGCGATCGTCATGATCTGCCCGTGCAGGTAGGCGGCGTCCCGCTCGGCGGCCCACGCCGCCATGTCCCGCGCCTCCGCCGACGTTCCGTCCGTCAGGTTCAGGACGGCGCGCCCGGCCGGCACGTCCCGCGCCCCTTCCAGCAGGTCACGCGCCGTGGCGTTCCCCTTCACGCTCACGATGACGAGTTGCGCCGCGCCGACGGCGTCGTGGACGGTCGCGGCCTGGCGGGCTCCTAGTTCGACGAGTGCCGCGGCCTTGGCCGGAGTCCGATTCCACACCATGGTGGGGTGTCCGCCGTTCAGCACCGCTTGCGCGAGGGCAGTGCCCTCTCGCCGAGCCCGATCACGGCGACGCTCGCCTTCTGGACCGTGCCGTCGATGTCGCCGGCCGTCATGCCGTCCTCCTCGGATCGCGGAGCGAGGACCACGCTAGGAACTCAACCGGGCTTGAGGTCAACCCGCCCCGAAAGTTCGGTTCGCGGCCGGTCATCTCTTCCTCCGCCCACTGCTGTGGCCGGGCTGCCGGGTATCCCCCGCGTGGATCGATCACGAGCGACCTACGCGGCGGGTCCTGTACGTCCGCGCGTTCCCTCTCCGGGTTCGTCGCGGGCGGACGGTCACTTGGGAGGGAGCGCGCCATGGATTTTCTGCCGAAGCAACCGTCCGGCAAGGGCACGGCCGAGATGTTCACCGGTGACGTCTGGATGGACGTCATCATCACGGCCGCCGAGCCGTCCCGGATGCGGGCGACCCTTATCCATTTCGCCCCCTCCTCGCGCACCGTCTGGCACCGTCACATCTTCGGGCAGACCCTGTACGTCACCGACGGCATCGGGCTGGTGCAGTCCCGGGGCGGCGATGTCATGGTGATGCACCCGGGCGACACCGTGTACACGCCGCCGGGCGAATGGCATTGGCACGGCGCGACCCCCGACAACTTCATGACCCACCTGTCCATGTGGGAAGGGCTCAGCGGCGCCGACCAGGGCGCCGAGAACGAATGGGGCGCCCCCGTCACCGACGAGGAGTACGGCCGGCGGTGACTACCCGAGCCGGCCGGCGGCGGACTCGGCTGCCCGTAGCAGCGCGCGGGCGCGGTCGCCGGGGCCGGTGCCCAGGTCGCCCAGCCGGGCGTTGATCCGTACGAGCCCGGCGGCGGAGCGGACGGCGGCCACGGCCAGGTGGACTCCGGTGGCGGCGTCGCCGATCAGGTTGGGGTTGCCGTGCTCGCCGATGTCCGCGCCCAGCGCCGCGACCTCGGCGGCCCCTTCCGCGATCTCCAGGGGGACCTCGCAGGCCCGCGCGAGGGCCTTCCCGATCCGGTCGCGGCGGCCCTCGGTGTCCTTGGGCAGCCGGTACGCCTCCAGGACGGCGCGATAGGCGGTCGCGTCCTCCTCGGCGAGGGTGAGGGCGCGTTCGCGCAGCGCGTCCGCGCGCGCGGCGATGTCTCCGGCGCGGCCGTAGGACGCGGGGGCGAACCGGGCCGCCATCGCGACCAGGGCGGCGCCGAGGGCGGCGGTGAACGCGGCGGCGCCGCCGCCCCCGGGCGCGGGCTCGGCGGCGGCGACGGCGTCCAGCCAGCCCGCGACGGTCATGTCGCGGTAGGCGGGGCGTCCGGCAGGCGGAGGAGACGTCACGACAGACCCGCGATCTCGCCGTTCTCGTCCAGGTCGATGCGGGTGGCGGCGGGTCGCTTGCCCAGGCCCGGCATGGTACGCATCTCCCCGCAGATCGGGTAGACGAATCCGGCGCCGACCGACGCCCGGACCTCGCGGACCGGCAGCGTCCACCCGGTGGGGGCGCCCTTGAGGGACGGGTCGGAGGAGATGGACAGGTGGGTCTTGGCCACGCACACCGGCAGCCCCCCGAACCCGGCACGCTCGTAGGTGTCGAGCTGGCGGGAGGCGGTGGGCGAGTAGTCGACGGCCGCGGCCCCGTACACCTTGGTGGCGATCGTCTCGATCTTCTCGCGGAGGCTCGCCCCGTCGGGGTAGAGCATCCGGAAGTCGCTGGGCTCCTCGGCGGCGTCGGCGACGGCCTCGGCGAGCTCGGCGGCGCCGCGTCCGCCGTCGGTGAAGTGCGTGCAGACCGCCGCGCGGGCGCCCATCTCCTCGGCCACCTGGCGGATCACCCGGTGTTCCGACGGGTGGTCGGACGGGAACGCGTTGATCGCCACGACCGGGGTGACCCCGTGCAGCCGCACGTTCTCGATCTGCTTGCGCAGGTTGGCCGCGCCGGCCTCGACGTCGCCGGGGTCGTCCTCGAACAGCTCGGGGGGCAGCGGGCGCCCGGCCACGATGGCGTACTTGCCCGAATGGGCCTTCAACGCGCGGACGGTGGCGACGACCACGGCGGCGTCCGGGGTGAGCCCGGACGTGCGGCACTTGATGTTGAAGAACCGCTCGGCGCCCATGTCCGCGCCGAACCCCGCCTCGGTGATCAGGTAGTCCCCCGACCGGATCCCGACGAGATCGGCCACCACGGAAGAGTTCCCGGTGGCGATGTTGCCGAACGGCCCGGCGTGCACCAGCACCGGCGTGTTCTCCAGGGTCTGCAGCAGGTTCGGCTTGATCGCCTCGCGCAGCAGCACCGCCATCGACCCCGCGGCCCCGAGCTGCTCGGCCGTGACGGGGGTGCCTGAACGGGTGTAGGCGACGACGATGCGTCCCAGCCGTGCCCTCAGGTCGTCCAGGGAGTCGGCCAGCGCGAGGGTGGCCATCACCTCCGAGGCGGCGGTGATGTCGAAGCCGGTCTGGCGCGGCACCCCGTCGGCGCGGGCGCCCAGCCCGATGACGATGTTGCGCAGGGCGCGGTCGTTGACGTCCAGGACCCGCCGCCAGGTCACCTCGTGCGGGTCGATGCCCAGCTCGTTGCCTTGGTGCAGGTGGTTGTCCAGCATCGCGGCCAGCAGGTTGTGCGCCGCCGTCACCGCGTGCATGTCGCCGGTGAGGTGCAGGTTCAGCACCTCCATCGGCACCACCTGGCTGTAGCCGCCGCCCGCCGCCCCGCCCTTGATCCCGAACGTGGGCCCCATGGACGGCTGCCGGATCGCGACCGTGGCCCGCTTCCCGATGTGCTTGAAGCCCTGTCCCAGCCCGACCGTGGTGGTCGTCTTCCCCTCTCCCAGCGGCGTCGGGGTGATCGCGGTGACCACCACGTACTTGGCCTTGGGCGCCTCGGCGAGCTCGTCGATCGCCGACAGCTTGATCTTCATCACCGTCTCGCCGTACGGCTCCAGAAGGTTGGTGCTCAGTCCCATCTCGCCGGCGATGTCCTCGATCGGCTTGAGGGACGCCTGGCGGGCGATGCTGAGATCGGAGGGGAACGTTTCGGCTACCAAGGCACGCCTCCAGAGATTCCGGATGTGAAGCCGGTCATCTCGATGGTGGAGGGGCCGCTTCCCAGGAGCATCGCCGATCCCATGCAATGGAAGGCGAGTCCCCGCCGCCGTCACGACCGGGGCCTTGCCCGGGGGACCCTCAGTCCCGGCGGACGGGCGCCCACAGCCGATCGGCGTCGCCGGCGGCGAGCCGGCCCCGGTAGACACCGATCTTGTGGTCGATGAGCCTGAGGTTGTCCCGGATCTCGGCGAGCCTGGCCGCCACGTTGGCGCGGTGTTCTTCCAGCAGGGCGAGCCGTTCCCGTTCGTTGCCGTGCCCTGCGGACACGAGCTGCGCGTAGCGCCGGATCGTCTTGATCGGCATACCGGTGGCCCGCAGCCGGGTGCGGACGGTGATCCATTCCAGGTCGAGCCGGTGGTAGCGGCGGCGTCCACCCGGGGTGCGGTCGATGGGGGTGACGACCAGGGCAGGGACCGTCCGGCCGCGCGCCTCAAGAGCGCCGGATGATCCGGCGCAGCCGGCGGAAACGGCCTTTGCGTTCCGTCCGCTCGGGGGTGGGTGGCCTGCCGGGTTCCGTGGCGGGGGCCGCGGCCTGTCTCGCCTTCCGCCATCGTTCCACCACGGCCTCGGCGTCGACCGGGAACACCATGATCGGCAGTTCGGACGGGCGCCGCAGCGAGTCCTTGATCCGCTGGTTGAGATCGTCCACCACGTCCCGGACCGCCCGCTCGGAGCGCAGGTCGCGGACGGTCTCGGGGAGCCGGTCGATCTCCTTGCGCAGCCGCAGCCGCTCCGGCAGCATCGCCCCGGTGTCCAGCCCTTCGCGGCGGGCCCAGTCCGCCACCCACCGCTCCATGCTGAAGGGCTGATCGCTCTTGGGGAGCGGCTTGCCCGCGCCCGGCAGCTCGTCGAACGCGCCGCGCTCCTCCGCCTCGCGGATCTGCCTGTCGACCCACGTCTCGAAGTTCATCCCAGGCGGCTTGCGCTCGGTCATGCGCGGCCCTTCTCCCCCAAACGACGGCCTCCTACCAGGGTATGCGGCCGTTCCCGGAGCAGGATCTCGGCCGGTTCGAGGCCGCGCGCGTGGGCTGAGTTTCAGTCGTGACGGAGGAGCAGATCGACGACTCCCGCGGCACCCTCGTCGGGACTCCCGTCGGCCAGAAGGCGGGACATCAGGTCCATGTACGGGGTCAGCAGTTCGGGGCTGACACCCTGCTCCTCGGCCGTGCGCAGCAGGGTCGCGTTGCCTTCGACCATCATCGCGAGGTTGGAGACGACGCCGCTCTTGTAGTCGCCGCTCTCCAGTTGGACGGCGGTCTGGACGGCGGAGCCCGCCATGGTCGTGAGCCAGCCCTGGAGGAGGAGAGCGAAGTCCTTGAGGGCGATGTCCTCGTTGCGGATCAGGGCGTAGGCGTGGCTCATCCCGGCGAACATGCCCGTCATCGCGCTCAGGAGGGCCACGTCGTGGAGGGCCGCGAAGCCGGCGTCCTCGCCGACGTAGGTGACGCCGGTGGGGACGGCGAGGGTGGCGCGGTGGTCGTCCAGGAGGCCGCGGGAGCCGCTGTAGAAGATGTGGCCGCCGGACTCCGGAACGCCGATCATGGGCGGGACCGCCATGATGCCGCCGTCCAGGAAGCGGGCGCCGCGCTCCTGCGCCCAGCGTGCGCGGTCCCGCGCCCGGCCAGGAGTGGTCGTGGTGAGGTTGACCAGGTCCTTGCCGGACAGGTCCGTGCCGTCGAGGACGCTGCCGACCGAGGCGTCGTCGAGGAGGCAGGCCACGATGAGGGCGTTGGCGGCGACGGCCTCCGCGGCGGTGGCGGCGATCCGCGCGCCCTCGGCGGCGAGGGGTTCGGCACGGGCGGCGGTGCGGTTCCAGACGGTCAGGGGGTGCCCGGCGGCGAGCCAGGTCCGGGCGAGGGCGGTTCCCATGTCGCCGAGCCCGAGAAGGGTCAGCGGTGTCTTCTCATCCATGGCGATCAGGTTGGTCGATCGCTCCACGAGCTGGAAGTACGCACTTCGAAGTGGGTGGTTACCCTGGGGTGAGTCATCGGGCGGGAGGGCGCATGGAACGGCCAGGGGCGCGGCACTGCGGCATCGACGCGGTGATGGACGTGATCGCCGGGCGGTGGAAGCCGAGCATCCTGTGGGCGCTGGACGGGCGGGCGCGGCGGTTCGGTGAGCTGCGCCGCCTGCTGCCCGGGATCACGGAGAAGGTGCTGGCGTCCTCGCTGCGGGAGCTGGAGGCGGACGGCATCGTCCACCGCGAGGTGTACGACGAGGTGCCGCCGCGCGTCGAGTACAGCCTGACCCTGCGGGGCGTGTCCCTGAACGAGGCGCTGAGGCCGCTGGGCGAGTGGGGGCAGCGGCACCTGGTCAATGCCCGGTGATCGCGTCCGCCACCAGGGCGAGGGGTGAGGTACGGCGGGAGGTGGAGGCCCGCTCGTGGGCGTCGGCGGCGCGGTAAAGGGCGTAGGTGGCCTGGACGCCCAGCCAGCGCAGGGGCTCGGGCTCCCAGTGCCGGGCCTTCCAGCCGACCCACGGCATCCGGGTGAGCGGGGTGTCCCGCTTGAGGAGCAGGTCGCGGAGCGTGCGCCCGGCCAGGTTGGACGTGGCCACGCCGGTGCCGGTGTAGCCGCCCGCGTGGCCGAGGCCGGTGCGGTGGTCGAGGGTGACGGCGGAGCACCAGTCACGGGGGACGCCGAGGACGCCCGACCAGGCGTGCGCCACCGGAACGGACGCGGCGGCGGGGAACATGCCGACGAGTGTGCGCCACAGGGCGTCCACGGTGCCGGGGTGGGTGCGGCCGGAGCCGTCCACGCGGGAGCCGTACCGGTACGGCTTGCCGCGCCCGCCGAAGGCGATGCGGCCGTCGGCGGTGCGCTGGGCGTAGACGTAGTAGTGCGCCATGTCGCCGAGCAGCTCGCCGCCGTCCCAGCCGATGTCCTGCCACGTCTCGGCGGGCAGCGGCGTGGTCACGATCATGGAGCTGTTCATCGGGAGCCAGTCCCGGTGGTGGCCTTCCAGGTCGGGGGTGAAGCCCTCGGTGGCGCGCAGGACGTACTCGGCGGCGACCGTCCCGTACGGGGTGGCGGCAGCGGCGGGCGAGACGCTGGAGCGCGGCCGGATGCGCAGCACCGGTGTGCGCTCGTACACCTCGACGCCCAGGCCGCGGACCGCGCGGGCCAGGCCCTGGACGAGCGCGGCCGGCTGGACACGGGCGCAGTGCGGGCTCCACGCCGCGCCCACGGCGCCCTCGACGTTGACACGGCCGTCCGCGTCGAGCGTGACGTCCTCGCCGGTCCAGCCCCACTCACGGAGCCGCTTGACCTGCTTGTGCAGCCGGGCGAGCTGCGCCTGGTTGCGCGCCACGTACAGGACGCCGCTTTTCAGCAGTCCCGCCTCGATGCCCTCGTCCTTCGCGACGCGGACGATCTCATCGATGGTGGAGAACATCTCGCGCTGCAACGCGATCGCGGCGGCACGCCCATGGCGGCGGGCGTAGCGCTTATGGGACCCGGCCACCTCCCCCACCACCCAGCCGCCGTTGCGGCCGGACGCGCCGTACCCGGGAAACTCCTTCTCCAGCACGACGATGTCCAGGTCGGGCTGCGCGCGCTTGAGGTAGTACGCGGTCCATAGCCCGGTGAAGCCGGCGCCGACGATGCACACGTCGGCCGAGCGGGGTCCGGGCAGGCGTTCACCGGGGGACGGAACGCCACCCGCGTCGCGGTACCAGTACGACACGCCCCCGTTGCCGAAGCCGGGGGCGAGCGGGGCGTGTTGCGAGTCCATGCCTCATCCTGATCTAACGCCGAGGGCTTCGCAGCACGTCAGGCATCTTGGCCCCACCGCGGCTCGGGTTCCCCCTCGGGAAGGCCCACCCGGAACACCCGCATCTGGAGGGCCAGCGCCGAGTAGTACCCCACGATGGCGACCAGTTCCACGACGGCGGCGCGGCCGAGCGTGGCGACCGCCTCGGCGTAGACGGGATCGCTGAGGTCGCCGTCCACGACCATCTGGCGCGCCGCCTCGTACACCACCCGTTCCCGCACGTCGGCGAGCATGGGGGCGACGCCGGTGCGCAGCGCGTCCAGCTCGTCCTCGGTGAGGCCGGCGCGGCGGCCGATCCGCTCGTGCGCGTACCACTCGTAGGGGGCGCGGTGCCCGGCCGCCACGACCAGGATCGCGATCTCGCATTCCCGTTTGGTGAAGGCCGTCCGGAACCGCAGCGCGGCGCCGAGCTCCTGCAGCGGCATGCCCACGGCCGGGCTGTAGAGCATCGCGTTGAACGGGCCCAGGAGGCGGCCTTCGTCGTCCATGTACCGGATGGGCGAGGGCCCGTCGCGGCGCGGCCCGCCGGTGACCGCCTCGTACACCTCCCGCTGCTCCTCGCTCAGCAGTCCGGGTCGCAGCAGCGGCAGGCGGACGCCCTCGCGCCCGGAGTCGGAGTCGGCGGGCTCCGCGTCCCGCGGAGGAAGGGCGTCGTCTGTCACGGGGTCGCCGAGGTCGGCGTTCACTGGGTCGATCACCCACCGCACGCTAGGCGGTCGGCGGGTGCGCCTCAAGCAGCGCCCCCTCGGGTGCGTCAGAATCGACCGGTGACCACCGGCATCTATGACGACCCCTGGGCCTACGAGCTGGCCTGTTCGTTCCGTGACGTGGCGGCCGAGGTGGACGTGCTGCTCGGCTGGTGCGACCGGCACGGTACGTCCCGTCCCGGCGGTGTGCTGGAGCTGGCCGCGGGCCCCGCCGAGCACGCCCGCGAGTTCGCCCGGCGCGGCATCGCGGCGACCGCGCTGGACCTGCACCCCGCGATGTGCAAGTACGCGGCGGAACGGGCCGGGCAGGAGGGCGTGGCGCTGGAGGTGGTCCAGGACGACATGACCACCTTCGATCTGGGCCGCCGGTTCGACCTGGTGGTGACCATGCTGGACTCCACGTCCCATCTGATGGACCTGGACGCGTTCGTCGCCCACCTCGACCGGGCGGCGGCGCACCTGTCCGGCGGCGGGCTGTACGTCGTCGAGATGTCGCATCCGCGCGACCGTCTCGGCGACGAGCCCACCACCAGCACCGGGTGGACGGTGGAACGCGGCGGCACGCGCGCCACCGTCCGCTGGGGCGAGCCGTCCGACCGGCTCGACCCGGTCACCCAGATCTCCGCGGACCATGTCACGGTGACCATCACCGAGGGCGCCGGGCCCGCGCGGATCATCCAGGACGTGGTCCCCTACCGCTTCTGGAGCGCCACCGAACTGGACGCCGCCGTCCGGCTGTCGGGGGCGCTGGAACCGGTCGCGCGGTACGGCGACTTCGGCGACGTCGCCCTCACCGACCCCGACGCCTGGCGGATGATCACGGTCTTCCGGCGGGCGCGGGGCGGCGGACGGCCGGATCAGGGGACCGGCGCCCAGCCCGGCATCGGGTAGCCGGCCAGCAGCTCGCGGATCTCGGCCGCGACCCGCCGTTCCTCCTTCTCCGCCTGGTCCTCGCCGCGGGCGGTGGCCCGCACGATGTCGTCGATCCACTCGGCGATCCGCGGCATCCGGTCGGGCGTGACGCCCCGGGTCGTGATCGCCGCGGTGCCCAGCCGCAGGCCGGACGGGTCGAAGGGCTTGCGAGGATCGAACGGGACCGCGTTGTGGTTGAGCTCGATCCCGGCGCGGTCGAGGGCCTGCGCGGCGGGCTTGCCGGGGACGCCCTTGCCGGTGAGGTCGATCAGGATGAGGTGGTTGTCGGTGCCGCCGGAGATCAGGTCGTAGCCGCGTTCCAGCAGCGCCTCCGCCAGCGCCTTGGCGTTGGCGACGACCAGGTGCGCGTAGTCGGTGAAGTCCGGCCGGGCCGCCTCGCGCAGGGCGACCGCGATCCCGGCGGTGGTGTGGTTGTGCGGGCCGCCCTGGAGGCCGGGGAAGACCGCCTTGTCGACCGCCGCCGCGTGCTCCGCGGTCGAGAGGATCATGGCGCCGCGGGGGCCGCGCAGCGTCTTGTGCGTGGTCGTGGTGATCACGTCGGCATGGCCCACCGGGGACGGATGGGCGCCGCCCGCGATCAGCCCCGCGATGTGCGCGATGTCGGCCGCCAGCACCGCGCCGACCTCCCGGGCGATCTCGGCGAACGCCGCGAAGTCGATGGTCCGGGGGATCGCGGTGCCGCCGCACCAGATCACCTTGGGACGCTCCTTGCGCGCCAGGTCGCGCACCTGGTCCATGTCGATACGGCCGGTGTCGGCGCGCACCTCGTACCGGACCGGGGTGAACCACTTGCCGGTCGCCGACACCGACCAGCCGTGCGTCAGGTGCCCGCCCATCGGCAGCGACAGGCCCATCACCGGGTCGCCCGGCTCGGCGAACGCCAGGTAGACCGCCAGGTTGGCCGGCGAGCCCGAGTAGGGCTGCACGTTGGCGTGCTCGGCGCCGAACAGGGCCTTGGCGCGCTCGATGGCCAGCGTCTCGATCGGGTCGATGTTCTGCTGGCCCTCGTAATAGCGGCGGCCCGCGTACCCCTCGGAGTACTTGTTGGTCAGCACCGAGCCGGTGGCCTCCAGGACGGCGGCCGAGACGTAGTTCTCCGAGGCGATCAGCCTGATCTTGTCGTGCTGGCGCCGGGCCTCGGCCTCGACCAGCCCGGCCAGCTCGGGGTCCTGGCCGGTGAGATGGGACAGGGACGGGTCGTGCATGGTGGCCTCCGCGGCTTCACGTCGTCGCCGGAGCCATCTCGCATGCGCGAACCCCGGCGTGCGGGGTCCGTACACCCAGGCGCGCGGTGTGCGGACTAACGTCGCTCCCCGGTGGTCGCCTCCACCTTGATCGCGCCAGTCGCGTCCGGCCAGCATACCGGCCGTCCTGTCCTCCCCGCGTGCTCGGTGCCGGCTGGGAGTTCGCTGAAGGTCCGGCGAGATCGCTCGCATCCGGGCAGCTCAGGCGATCCCCATCCAATAGGGTCTCCGGATAATGAAAACAGGACATCCCACGCCCTCCGCCTCGTCTCCCCCTGTCCTGTCGGCTCCCCTTCCCGACGCCCCGGCCGCGGCGCCACGGCTGGAATGGCTGGACGCCCTGCGCGGCATCGCGGCGCTGGTGGTGGCCTTCCACCACGGCAGCTCGGAGTACCTGCCTCGATTCCGGCATGAGATCCTGCGGTTCATCGACCCGGGCGACTGCGGCGTCCTGCTGTTCTTCCTGGTCAGCGGCTACATCATCCCGGCCTCGCTGGAGCGCGCGGGATCGGTGCGGCGGTTCTGGATCGGCCGGGTGTTCCGGATCTATCCGCTGCTGCTGCTGGTGCTGGCCGTGATGCTGCTGCTGGACCGCGCCGGGCTCAAGCCGTTGCGCGCGGGGACGCTGGCGTCCTACGACCCGTCGGCGGCCGTCGCCGCCCACCTGACGATGATGCAGGATCTGCTGGCGGTGCCGAACGCCATCAACGTCTTGTGGACGCTGTCGTACGAGATGGTGTTCTACCTGCTGGTGGTGGCGCTGTTCGCGCTGGGACGGCTCGACCGGCACTCGGCCACGATCGCCACCGCGCTGTCGGTGGGCGCGCTGACCGTGGCGGCCGTGCTGCCGGCCGCCGCGCTGTCGGGGCGCTTCGGCGTCACCCCGGTCGCGCTCACCGCCGCCGGGATCATGGCGCTGGCGATCGGACTGGCCTGCGCGTCCCGTCCCTGGCTGTGGCGCACGGGCGCCGCGCTCGGCGGGCTGCTCGCGGCCGTGCTGGTGCTCGGCAACAGCCGCGTGCCGGTCTGGCAGGGGCTCGGCCTGCTGGCGGTGATGTTCGCGGGCACCGCGATCCACCGGGCCGAGCGCGGCCACCTCTCCGTCCGCGCCGCGGCCGTCGCCGTGACCGCCGTGGCCGCCGCGCTGATCGGCGGCGGGCTGTGGCACATCGAGGTGTACGCGCCAGGGCAGACCGAGGAGGTGCTGCAGCGCTCCTGGGTGATCGGGATCGCGGTCGCCGGGCTGGCGTTCGCCGCCGGGATGGCGCTGCGGAACCGCCGGCTCCCGCGCTGGCTGCTGCGGCTCGGCCTCATCAGCTACTCGGTGTACCTGGTGCACCCCGTCGTGCTGACGATCTTCAACATCGCCCTCGGGCGGCCCTCCACCGACACGCCGCTGATGCTGGTCCCGTACCTGGTGGCGGTCCTGGTGATCAGCAACGTCACCTACCGGTACGCCGAGGCGCCCTGCCAGCGCTTCGGCCGCCGCCTCGCCCGGCGGCAACGCGTGAGGCCCGGCTCCCCCGCGGGGAACCGGGCCTGAGCCCTGCCGCTTACGCGCGTCCCGCGGACTCCATCGCGGCCTTGACGGCGGCGCGCTTCTCCCGCAGCTTGGCCAGCGCCTCTTCGAGGATGGCCTCGCCGTCCTCGTCGCTGCGGCGCTCCTTGACGTAGGCCAGGTGCGTCTTGTACGGCTCGGTCTTCGGCGGCGCCGGGGGGTTGTCGGCGTCCTGGCCCGCCGGGAACCCGCAGCGGGGGCAGTCCCAGGTGTCGGGCACCGCGACGTCGGTCGCGAAGCTGGGCCGCGTCTCGTGCCGGTTGGCGCAGTAGAAGGTCACCCAGACCCGGGGAGCCGCGTCGCCGCGCTCGGCCTCTCCCATCGGACCGGCCCCGACACGGCTGCCCCGAATCGCGTTGCCACTACCCACGGATCACTCCTTGCTCGTGTGCCCCACGCCGCACGCACCCGCGGCGGGGTCGTTCACATCTCTGTCTGGCCGGACCGCCCCGTCTCGGCGGCGCGCCGGGCCCGTTCGCCCCGCGAGGGGCTCAGCCGACGCCCTTGCTCTTGAACAGCAGCCCGAGCACGATGATCGAGGCGAACCAGATGAGGCCGGTGGCGATCGTCAGCCGGTCCAGGTTGCGCTCGACCACCGAGGACCCGCCCAGGGACGAGGTGACGCCGCCGCCGAACATGTCCGACAGGCCGCCACCCTTGCCCTTGTGGGCCAGGACGAGGATCACCATCAGCACGCTGGTGATGATGAGCACGGCGGACGTTGCGATGATCACGGTTGTGCCTCTTAGCTCACGTAGGTCAGGGGACTGTGCGGTCGGACATGTGCGGTGGACGAGGGGGCGGACGGCGGGTCCCGTCGCACACCGAAGAGTACGACGACTTTCCCGCTGGTTAGGCGAGAACACCCGGACCGCGACCGAATCGATCAGAACTCTTGCCCTGATCGGCCCCGATCCCGCCCGAATCCGTCCTGTTTGGGCATTTTCGGGCGTTCGGCCGGTCTGGCGCCGGGTTCAGAGCGGAAGATCCCGGTAACGGCAGATCTTCACGAACTCACCCGGGTCCAGGCTGGCGCCGCCGACCAGCGCGCCGTCCACATCGGACTGCGCCATGATCTTGGCGACGTTGGAGCCCTTGACCGAGCCTCCGTACAGGATACGCGTCTGCCCGGCCACCTCGGCGTCGTAGAGCTCGCCGACCCGGCCGCGGATCGCCGCGCAGACCTCCTGGCAGTCGTCGGGGGTGGCGACCTCGCCGGTGCCGATCGCCCACACCGGCTCGTAGGCGATCACCAACTCGCGCACCTTGTCGGCCGGGATCTTCTCCAGGGCGCCGTCGACCTGCGCGAGGGTGTGGGCGACATGCCGCTGCTCCTTGCGCACGTCCAGGCCCTCGCCGACACAGATGATCGGGGTGATGTCGTTGGCGATGGCGGCCTTGGCCTTGGCGTTGACCAGCGCGTCGTCCTCGTGGTGGTACCGGCGGCGCTCGGAGTGGCCGACCACGACGTACGAGCAGCCGAGCTTGGCCAGCATGGCGCCGGAGATCTCGCCCGTGTAGGCGCCGTGCGCGTGCGGCGAGATGTCCTGCGCGCCGTAGGCGATGCGCAGCTTGTCGGCGTCCACCAGCGTCTGCACCGACCTCAGGTCGGTGAACGGCGGCAGCACGACCACGTCGACGGCGTCGAAGTCGGCCTCCTTCAGCGCGAAGGCCAGTTGCTGGACGAGCTTGATGGCCTCGAAGTGGTTGAGGTTCATCTTCCAGTTGCCGGCCATCAGCGGCTTCCTGGACGGTGCGGGCCGTGCCATGTGTCAGTCCTCCAGGGCCTGCAGACCGGGGAGCGCCCTGCCCTCGAGGTATTCGAGGCTGGCGCCGCCGCCGGTGGAGATGTGGGAGAAGCCGTCCTCGGCGAAGCCGAGCCGCCGGACCGCGGCGGCCGAGTCGCCGCCGCCGACGACCGTGAACGCGCCCGAGTCGACCAGACCCTGGGCGACGGCGCGGGTGCCGTGCGAGTACGGCTCCATCTCGAACACGCCCATCGGGCCGTTCCAGAACACCGTGGCGGCGTCGGCGAGGCGGGCGGCGAACAGCTTGCCGGACTCGGGGCCGATGTCGAGCCCGAGCCGGTCGGCGGGGATCGCGTCGGCCGGGACCACGTCGTGGGGGGCGTCGGCGGCGAAGGCGGTCGCGGCGACGATGTCGACGGGCAGGACGAACTCCACGCCCGCCTCCCGCGCCCGCGACAGGTACTCGCGCACCGTGTCGAGCTGGTCCTCCTCCAGGAGGCTGCCGCCGACCTCGTGGCCCTGCGCCTTGAGGAAGGTGAAGACCATCCCGCCGCCGACCAGGATCCGGTCGGCCTTGCCGAGCAGGTTGTCGATCACGCCGAGCTTGTCGGAGACCTTGGACCCGCCCAGCACCACGGCGTAGGGGCGCGCGACGTCCTCGGTGAGCCGCTTCAGCACGGCCACCTCGGTCGCGATGAGCCCTCCGGCGGCGTGCGGCAGCCGCTTCGGGACGTCGAACACGCTGGCGTGCCTGCGGTGCACGGCGCCGAACCCGTCGCCCACGTACAGCTCGGCGAGGGCGGCCAGGCGGTCGGCGAACGCGCCGCGCTCGGCGTCGTCCTTGCTGGTCTCGCCCGGCTCGAAGCGCAGGTTCTCCAGCAGGGCGACCGCGCCGTCCGCGAGGCCCCCGGCGGTGGCGCGGGCCGACTCGCCGACGACGTCGGACGCGAACGCCACCTCCGCGCCGAGCAGCTCGCCGAGCCGGGCGGCGACGGGGGCCAGCGAGAACTCGGGCTTCGGCTCCCCCTTGGGACGGCCCAGGTGCGCGCAGACGATCACCTTGGCGCCGCGTTCCCGCAGCGTGGAGATCGTCGGGAGGCCGGCCCGGATCCGCCCGTCGTCGGTGATCCGCCCGTCCTCGATGGGAACGTTCAGGTCGGCCCGGACGAGCACCCTCTTCCCGGCCACGTCCAGGTCGTCGATGGTACGCATCGAGTGCGATGTCCTTCCGGAGACGGGACCGCCGTGGCCGCGCGCCGGCGCGGCCACGGCGGTCGAGCCTGGGCTACAGCGACGAGCCGACCAGCTTCACCAGGTCGACCAGGCGGTTGGAGTAACCCCACTCGTTGTCGTACCAGCCGACGACCTTCACCTGGTCACCGATGATCTTCGTGAGCCCGGAGTCGAAGATGCACGAGGCCGGGTCGGTGACGATGTCGGCGGAGACGATCGGGTCCTCGGTGTAGGTCAGGTAGCCCTTCAGCGGCCCGCTCTCGGCGGCCTCCCGGTAGGCGGCGTTGACCTCGTCCACGGTGACCTCGCGGGACAGCGTGGCGGTCAGGTCGGTGGCCGAGCCGGTCGGCACCGGGACGCGCAGCGCGTAGCCGTCCAGCTTGCCGTTCAGCTCCGGCAGCACCAGGCCGATCGCCTTGGCGGCGCCGGTGGAGGTCGGGACGACGTTGATGCCGGCGGCGCGGGCGCGGCGCTTGTCCTTGTGCGGCGCGTCCTGCAGGTTCTGGTCCTGGGTGTAGGCGTGGATCGTGGTCATCAGGCCCTTCTCGATGCCGAACGCGTCGTTCAGGACCTTGGCCAGCGGAGCCAGGCAGTTGGTGGTGCAGGAGGCGTTGGAGATCACCGTGTGGGCGGCCGGGTCGTAGGCGTCGTCGTTCACGCCGAGGACCAGCGTCACGTCCTCGTTCTTGGCGGGCGCGGAGATGATCACCTTCTTGGCGCCGTTGTCGGCGTGCACCTTGGCCTTGGTGGCGTCGGTGAAGAACCCGGTGGACTCGACCACGACATCGACCCCGAGCTCGCCCCACTTCAGGTTGGCCGGGTCGCGCTGCTCGAACACCTTGATCGGCGTGCCGCCCACGACGATCTCGTCGGCGGTGGCGGTGACCTCCTCGGGGAAGCGGCCCAGGATGCTGTCGTACTTGAGCAGCTGCGCGAGGGAGGCGTTGTCGGTCAGGTCGTTGACCGCCACTACCTCGATGTCGGCACCGCTCGCCTTGAGCGCGCGGTAGAAGTTCCGGCCGATCCGGCCGAACCCGTTGATGCCTACTCGGATGGTCACGGAACGGCTCTCCTCATGACGTGTCTCGACGTGTCTCTCACCTGGAACGGGGTGGGTTCCCCGGCTTCCGACCCTATCGAATGCCCGGCCCCGTCCCGACACCGGCGCGAGGTGAGGAGCGGGTGGTCCGCCGCTCCCCCGGACGGGTGATGATCACGTCACCGGGACCGTGATCTCGGGGAGGTCCGGGGCGGGCTCCCGCCAGGCGTTGGACAGCAGCGTCTTGAGCGTCAGCAGGGCCCATGCCTGGTGGGGCCGGCGGGGCGGTACCTCCGCCAGCCGTGTCTCCAGCACCGATTTGTCGACGAGTTCCAGCAGCTCGGCCGGCGCGGACATGATCTCCTCGCGCATCAGGTCCGCCATGTCCTTGCCGTAGGAGCGGCGCCAGTTGAACCCGGGCGTGCGGTGGGCGCGCGGCGTGGCGCGGCGCCACCAGCCCGGCAGCTCCAGCACCCCGGCCGGCCGCCGCCGCTCGTACCGCCAGCGGCGCCCCTCCAGCGGGACGTCGTGCAGCGCGGGCGCGAACATCTTGATCAGCATCGCCACCGGCTCCTCGCCGAGCCGCCACTCGACGGGCAGCGCCAGCGCGGCCCGCGCCACCCGGTTGTCCAGGAACGGGTGGTAGTACGCCCAGTTCATGAGGGTCGCGGTGTGGGAGCCCGCCAGCCAGCGGCCGGTCTTGTAGTACATGTGCAGGCGGTCCAGGACGCCGATGCCCTCGTCCGCGTACCTGGCGCACCAGTGCTCGTAGCTCTTGTGGGCCGCAGCGTTGCTCTCCGGGCTCAGCAGCGCCCGCTGCGCCAGGAAGATCGTCTGGAGCCTGCGGCGGACGCCGTCGGGGGTGAGGTCCCTCTGGTCGGTGAGGAACCCGCCGCGCAGCCGCTCGCCGCCGCTGCCCGAACTGCGCGGCTCGGGGTCGAACGGCGCCCACCCGTTCACGCTCTCGTACGCGGAGTTCATGCCCTCGCACGTCCGGACGATCCCGTGCGCGCGGCGCAGCGGGTGGGGGACGACCACCGCGCCGTGCTCCCGCCGGTCCAGGGTGACCTGGCACTCCACGCCCAGGACGCCCGCGACCCGCTCGGCGATCCGCACGTCCGGGTCGTCGGCGAGCCCGTGGACGGCGCCGAAGAACGGCACCCCGGCGGCGTGGCAGGCGGCGGCGATCAGGCGGCTGTCGCGCCCTCCCGACAGCGCCAGCCGCATCGGGCGGTCGTGCCGGGTGAACGGCCGCACGGCCTCGGTCATCGCCTCGGCCAGCGGCGCGATCAGCCGGGCGGCGTCGCGCCGGCCGCGCGGCATCTCGCCCTGCTCGGGCAGCGGGCGCTCGGCGACCCGGAGCAGCCCGCCGACCGGGGCCGTGAGCGTGCCCGCGTTGGGCACCGCCGCCACGCCCTGGAACGGGGTGTGGTCGGAGGTGAAGAAGCCGTGCCGGACGATCACGTGCAGGGCGGGCACGTCGTAGGCCGGTTCGGGCCGGACCAGCCCGGTCACCGCGGCGCGCGCGGGCAGGTGCGCCAGCAGGGCGCGCGAGGCGGCGAACCGCATCCCGCCCGCCTCCGCGTAGTACACCGGGCACGCCCTGGTCACCGAGGTGAGCGCGACGAACCCGGACGGGTCGGCGCGGAAGCCCGAGAAGCAGCCGCCCAGCCCGTCCGACGCCTTGCCCGGGTCGTCGGCCTCCAGCAGCACGCGGGCGTCGTCCTCACCGGCCAGGTAGCCGCAGTATCCGAGGACGCGGCCGCCCGCGGACCGCAGCGGCGGCGGGAACGGCGGCTCGTCCGGCTCATTGGACCAGCCCAGCAGCGCGACACCGCCGTCCGGCGAGAACCATTCCGCCGTCCGCCACCGGTCCGGCGGCACCGGCACCGCGTCCGCGATCGCCGCGCGGGCGGCGTCCCGTACGTGACCGGGGATCACGTTCCCGCGGTCGCTCACCGAGATCGCAAGGTAGGCACGCATCCACCGAATCCAACGGCGGGCGGGTTACGGACCTGTGAACGGGGCTGGGCGGCCCGCCGTCAGGCCGATGTCATGCGCCGCGTCACCAGCGGAAACACCACAAAGTTCCGGGGAGCGCGCGGCTAGGGCGCGAGCATGTCGGCGGTCAGGTTGGCGTCGGTGCCCGGAATGCCCTGGTCCTGGGCGCGCTTGTCGGCCATCGCCAGCAGCCGCCGGATCCGTCCCGCGATCGCGTCCTTGGTCAGCGGCGGGTCGGCGAGCTGGCCCAGCTCCTCCAGGGACGCCTGCTTGTGCTCCAGGCGCAGCCGTCCCGCGCTCACCAGGTGCTCGGGCGCGTCGTCGCCGAGGATCTCCAGCGCCCGCGCCACCCGGGCGCCGGCGGCGACCGCCGCCCGCGCCGAACGGCGCAGGTTGGCGTCGTCGAAGTTGGCCAGCCGGTTGGCGGTGGCCCGCACCTCCCGGCGCATCCGCCGCTCCTCCCAGGCCAGCACGCTGTCGTGGGCGCCGAGCCGGGTCAGCAGCGCGCTGATCGCGTCGCCGTCGCGCACCACCACCCGGTCGACGCCGCGCACCTCGCGGGCCTTGGCGTGGATCTTCAGCCGGCGGGCGGCGCCGACCAGGGCCAGCGCGGCCTCCGGGCCGGGGCAGGTCACCTCCAGCGACATCGACCGGCCCGGCTCGGTCAGCGACCCGTGCGCCAGGAACGCCCCCCGCCACGCCGACTCCGCGTCACAGGCCGCCCCCGCGACCACATGCCGCGGCAGCCCCCGCACCGGGCGGCCGTTGTTGTCGATCAGGCCGGTCTGGCGGGCCAGCGACTCCCCGTCCCGGAACACCCTCACCACGTACCGGTTGCCCTTGCGCAGCCCGCTGGGCGCGAGGACCACGACGTCGGAGCTGTGGCCGAACACCTCGGCGATGTCCCGGCGCAGCCGGCGGGCGGCGGACCCGGTGTCGATCTCGGCCTCGATCACGATCCGCCCGCTGACCAGATGGAGTCCACCGGCGAACCGCAGCAGCGTCGACACCTCGGCCTTCCGGCAGCACGGTTTGAGCACCGGCAGCCGGCTCAGCTCGTCCTTGACCACCCCTGTCATCGCCATGAACGCACCCTCCCCCTAGGACCTGGCCTCGCCAGCAGTGTGGCCGATGGCGGCCCCGCCCGAGGTCAGTCACCGAAAATCTTCACGAAGGCTTGGGCCAGCCGGGCCGGATCGTGACGCGGCGAGCCGTCGTCGGCGGCGACGTCGGCCAGCACCAGGCGGCCCCCGAGGTCCTGGACGGCCTTGTCCAGCGCCGCCGGGTCCTCCACCACCCCCCGGTCGGCCAGCACCACGTCCACCCGCAGGTCGGGTGCGTGCGCCTGGAGCACCTCCAGGTGGGTCTGCGGCGAGAAGTCGTCGGTCTCCCCCGGCTGCGGCGCGAGGTTCAGCGCGACCACCCGGCGGGCCGGCGTGGCGACCAGCGCGCGGGCCAGCTCGGGCACCTTCAGGTGCGGCAGCACGCTGGTGAACCACGACCCCGGGCCGAACACCACCCAGTCCGCGGACCGCACCGCCTCCACCGCCTCGGGGCAGGCCGGCGGATCGGCCGGGACCAGGTCGATGCCCAGCACCGTACCAGGCGTCTTCGCGCAGGCCACCTGCCCCTTCACCCGCGTCACCTCGTGGGGCCGGGACGGGTCGGCGCCGCGCACCTCCGCGACGATGTCCATCGGCACCGAGGCCATCGGCAGCACCCGGCCCTGCGCGCCCAGCAGCCGCCCCACCCAGTCGAGCCCCGCCACCGTGGAGCCGGGCCTGCCCGGCCCGGAGTCCTGCGCGGCCGCCCCCAGCAGCTCCCACAGCGCCACGATCAGCAGGTTGCCCACGGCGTGGTCGTGCAGCTCGCCCTGGCTGCGGAACCGGTGCTGGACGACGTCGCGCCAGGTCTGGCCCCACTCGTCGTCGCCGCACAGCGCGGCCAGCGCCATCCGCAGGTCGCCGGGCGGCAGCACGCCCAGCTCGCGGCGCAGCCGGCCGCTGGAGCCGCCGTCGTCGGCGACCGTCACCACCGCGCTCAGCCGGCCGGTGACCCGGCGCAGCGCCGACAGCGACGCGTACAGGCCGTGCCCGCCGCCGAGCGCCACCACCTCGGGCCCGGACCGGCTCACCACGGCACCACCCGGAGCGTTCGCTGGACCTGGATCACGCCTCCCGAGCTCACTCACGGCCGAGGTCGCGATGGGTGGCCTGGACCTCGATGCCCTCATCCCTCAGCCGGGCGGCGAGCTGCTCCGCCATGGCCACACTACGGTGCTTGCCGCCGGTGCATCCCACGGCCAGCGTCACGTAGTGCTTGCCCTCGCGCTCGTACCCCTCGGCCAGCAGCCGCAACACCTCGGTGTAGGCGTCCAGGAACTCCTTGGCGCCGCGCTGGCCCAGCACGTAGTCGCGGACGGCGGCGTCGCGGCCCGTCTTGGGGCGCAGTTCGGGGATCCAGTGCGGGTTGGGCAGAAAGCGGCAGTCGACGACCAGGTCGGCGTCCACCGGCAGGCCGTACTTGTAGCCGAACGACACGACGGTGGCCCGCAGGCTCGACTCGCCGGTGTCGGTGCCGAAGAAGCCGACGATCTTGGCGCGCAGCTCGTGCACGTTCAGCCCGCTGGTGTCGATCACCAGGTCGGCCTCGGCGCGCACCTCGCGCACCAGCTCCCGCTCCCGGGCGATCCCGTCGACCAGCCGGCCGTCGCCCTGCAGCGGGTGCGGGCGGCGGACGCTCTCGAACCGGCGGACCAGGTCGGCGTCGCCCGCCTCCAGGAACACCACCCGGGGATGGACGCCGCGCGCCTCCAGCTCGGCGATCGCCGAGTGCAGGTCGTCGGTGAACGCGCGGCTGCGCACGTCCACCACGACGGCGATCCTGGGCACCGCGTCCTTCACCCGGCCGCCCAGGTCGGCCATGGTGGCCAGCAGGGCGGGCGGCAGGTTGTCGACCACGAACCAGTCCAGGTCCTCCAGGGACTTGGCGGCCGTGCTGCGCCCCGCACCGGACATTCCGGTGACGATCACGATGTCGGGTACTTGGGTCTCTGTCGTCAACTCGTCTCTCCCCCGTGGTGGCCGCGGCTCCGCCGCGCGGCCCGCGGATCGCCCGCCGTCCCCCCGCGCAGCGCGGCGGCGATCCGGTTCGCGCTGCTCAGGCCGATGCCGGGGACCTCGGCGATCTGCTCGGGCGTCGCCTCCCTCAACCGCTTCACCGACCCGAAGTGTCTCAGCAGGGCAGCCCGCCGCGCGGGCCCGAGCCCCGGAACGTCATCGAGCTCGCTCACCGTCATGGCCTTGGACCGCCGCTGCCGGTGGAAGGTGATGGCGAACCGGTGCGCCTCGTCGCGTACCCGCTGGACGAGGAACATGCCCTCGCTGTTGCGCGGCAGGATCACCGGGTCGGGGTCGCCGGGCAGCCAGATCTCCTCCAGCCGCTTGGCCAGGCCGCACACCGCGATGTCGTCGATGCCCAGCTCGTCCAGCGCCCGCCGGGCGGCGGCGACCTGCGGCGGGCCGCCGTCGACCACCACCAGGTTGGGCGGGTAGGCGAACTTGCGCGGCTTGCCGGTCTCGGGGTCGATCGGCTGGTGCGCGGCCGCCTGCGCGGCCGAGTCCCCGGGGTCTTCGCCGATCGCGTCCAGCTCGCCGAACTTCTCGCTCTCGGCCAGGTAGCGGCGGAACCTGCGGGTGATCACCTCGTGGATGGAGCGGACGTCGTCCTGCCCCTCCACCCCCTTGATCGTGAAGCGGCGGTACTCGCCCTTGCGGGCCAGCCCGTCCTCGAACACCACCATCGAGGCCACGACGTTGGACCCTTGCAGGTTGGAGACGTCGTAGCACTCGATCCGCAGCGGCGCCTCGGGCAGTTCCAGGGCGTCCTGGAGCTCGCGCAGCGCCCGGCTGCGGGTGGTCAGGTCGCTGGCGCGGCGGGTCTTGTGCTGCTTGAGCGCCTCCATCGCGTTGCGCGCGACGGTGTCGAGCAGCGCCTTCTTGTCGCCGCGCCGCGGCACCCGCAGGTGGACGGGGCCGCCGCGCTGCTCGCTGAGCAGCTCGGTCATCGCGGCCTCGTCCGGCGGCGCCTCGGGGACGAACACCTCGCGCGGCACCGACTCGCTCTCGCTGTAGATCTGGATGAGGAAGTGCTCGACCAGGTCGGAGGTGGTGACGTCCTCCACCTTGTCGACCACCCAGCCGCGCTGCCCGCGGATGCGGCCGCCGCGCACGTAGAACACCTGGACGGCCGCCTCCAGCTCGTCCTCGGCCAGCGCGATCATGTCGCCGTCGGTCCGGTCGCCCAGCACCACCGTCTGCTTCTCCAGGGCCCGCTCCAGCGCGCGGATGTCGTCGCGCAGCCGGGCGGCCCGCTCGTACTCCAGCTCGGCGGCGGCCTCGCGCATCTCGCGTTCGAGGCGCTTGATGAACCGGCCGGTCTCACCGGCCATGAAGTCGCAGAAGTCCTCGGCCAGGCCCCGGTGCTCCTCGGGCGTGACCCGGCCGACGCAGGGCGCCGAGCACTTGCCGATGTAGCCGAGCAGACAGGGCCGGTCGAGCTGGCGCTGCCGCTTGAACACCCCCGGACGGCACGTGCGGACGGGGAAGACCCGCAGCAGCTGGTCGACCGTCTCCCGGATCGCCCAGGCATGGGAGTACGGCCCGAAGTAGCGCACGCCCTTGCGTTTCGCGCCGCGCATCACCATCACCCTCGGGTACTCCTCGTCGAGGGTCACCGCCAGATAGGGATAGGACTTGTCGTCGCGGTAGCGCACGTTGAACCGCGGGTCGAACTCCTTGATCCAGGAGTATTCGAGCTGGAGGGCCTCGACCTCGGTGCCCACCACCGTCCAGTCGACGCGGGCGGCGGTCTGCAGCATGGTCTGCGTGCGGGGGTGCAGCCCGGCGAAGTCGGCGAAGTAGGAGTTGAGCCGGGACCGCAGGTTCTTGGCCTTGCCGACGTAGACGACCCGTCCGTGTTCGTCACGGAATCGGTAGACGCCTGGTGACTCCGGGATGGAGCCGGGCGCGGGCCGGTAGGTCGCAGGGTCTGCCACGCCTGAAAGCCTAGTAGGGGCGGCAGACAAACCCACCACGGGTGACACAGGTCTCGTTCTGGCGCCGGGCGCCGGGAAACGCAAGGCTGGGGATCATCGAGCCCGGCCACGACGAGGAGGTCGAGACGGCGGTGTCCGCGTTCTGGGAGTGGATCGTGCCGGCGGTCACGGTGGCGTTCGCCGTGATCGTCGTGGAGGCCGGCCGCCGGCTGCTGGCGGGGCGGCGGCTGTCGGCGCGCTGGCCGAGCGCCGGGGAGGCGGCGCGCCGGTGCGCGGCGCCCGCGTTCGCGTTCGCCATCGTGATCAGCGCGGTCGTCGCGCTGCCGCAGGACGCCCTGACCGGCCCGGCGCACCGGGTGGTGGACCAGCTGCTGCGGATCGCCGCGATCGCCGTGACCACCTGGCTGATCCTGCGGATCTCCTATGCGATCACCGATCCGGCGCTGGCGCGGCTGATGCGGATCGAGGGCGAGCGCAACCGGCGGGCCCGCAAGACGCGGACGCAGCTCCTGCTCCTGCGCAGGATCGCCGCGGCCGCGGTCGTGGTGGTGGCGGTGGGCGCGGCGCTGTTCACCTTCCCCGCGGTGCGGACGCTGGGCGCCGGGCTGCTGGCCTCCGCCGGGGTGGCCGGGCTGGTGATCGGGATCGCGGCGCGGCCCACGCTGGGCAACATGTTCGCCGGGCTGCAGATCGCCTTCAGCGACGCGATCCGGCTGGACGACGTCGTGGTGGTGCAGGGCCAGTGGGGCAGGGTCGAGGAGCTCACCCTGTCGTACGTGGTGGTGTGCCTGTGGGACGACCGGAGGCTGATCCTGCCCGTCTCCTCTTTCACCGAGCAGCCGTTCGAGAACTGGACCCGGCACACCAGCCGGGTGATCGGCTCGGTGCTGCTGCACGTGGACTGGTCGGTGCCGGTGGAGGAGCTGCGCTCGGAGCTGTACTCGATGCTGCGCGACAACCCGCTGTGGGACAGGCGCGAGTGGATCCTCCAGGTCACCGAGGTGCTGCCGAACGGGCTGCTGCAACTGCGCGCGACGATGAGCGCGGCCGACTCCGCCAGCGCCTGGGACCTGCGGTGCGACGTCCGCGAGCACCTGGTGAACTACATCCGCGAGAACCATCCCGGGGCGCTGCCGCGCTTCCGGGCCGAGCTCACCAACGGGGACCCGGCCGGATCCGGCCCCCTGGACGGGCCCGGTGCGGACCCGTCCAGGGCCTCGTCCCCGGGGCTCAGGCCAGCATGATCTGGTCGCCCTGGACGTTGATCCCCTTCTCCGGAAGGGGCTCGTCGGCGGGCGGGCTGGCCACCGAACCGTCGGTGATCTTGAACTTGCTGCCGTGACAGGGGCAGTCGATCATGCCGTCGGCGACGCTCTCGACCGAGCAGCCACGGTGCGTGCAGGTCGCCTCGTACGCCTTGAACTGGCCCTGGACGGGCTGCACCACGACGACCTTGCGGTCCTTGAAGATCTTGCCGCCGCCGACCGGGATCTCGCTGGTCCGCGCCAGCACGGTCCCCGCCGCGCCGCCACCGGAGTCACCGCCGCCGGAGTCGTCGCCTCCGCCCCCGCCGCCGCACGCCGCGGCCAGCCCGGCGACGCCGGCCAGCCCGGCGCCGATCAGGAGTCCGCGGCGGGTCTCGCCGCCGGGAGCGGGGTCGGCGTCGTCCGCCGCTTCGGATCCGTCCGTCCGCGAAGCGGGCGCCTGTGCCATGCGGTCTCCTCCGTGTTCCGTACGCTTCGTTCCGTCACCGGGGGAACGTATGATCGCTTGCGCGGGTTCACCTGCCCCCGGCGCACGGCCGCAGTCTAGGCGCGACCTGGAGGTACTCGGTCGTGGACGCCAGGAGCCTGCGGAGGAGACGCAGCCGGGTCCGGGCGCGGCGGCCGGGGCCGAAGACGCGGGGATGCAGGTCCAGCGGGCAGTCGTGGGAGAGGGCGTCACGGGCGCCGGGCCCGGACAGCTCCAGGACGGTGCGCGCCGCCGACACCACGACGGCGTCCGGCAGGCCCGCGAGCAGTTCCGTCTCATCGCCCAACCGGTCCACGACCAGGTACCAGCCCGGGCCCAGCCACAGGACGTAGGGCTCGCCGTCACCGGCCGCGTGCCCGGCTCCGGGCAGGCGCAGGCCGAGGAACCGGCCCGCCTCGGACGCGTCCGGAGAACCGTCGTAAGCCTCCAGCCGGGTCGCCCTCACCATGGGCTCGCCCGGCCCGGACTCGACCTGGACGAAGGCGTTCGGCTCCTCGGCGCCGGCGCTGTAGACCGGGCTGGAGGCCGCGCTCGACGAGCTGGTCAGTCGTCGAGCGCCATCGCCGTCACCGTGAGCTCGACCACCGCGTCGTCGCGCAGCGCCTCGAGGGTCAGCGGCTTGCCGATGCTCTCGCGGCCCAGATGGTCGTAGAGCGCGGCGCGGCCCTCCACCTCGGTGCCCTCGATGGTGAGGAGCACGTCACCGACCTCCAGGGCCGCGTCCGAGCCCAGCAGCTCCGCGTCCCGCGGCGGATGGCCGCGCAGCGTCACACGCAGCGTGTCCTCGCCGGCCACGACATGGTGGTTGGTCACCACATGGCCGTCGCCGTCGATCAGGAAACCGGAGCCGAACGCCTCGTCCTTGGAGCCGCAGATGGCCACCACGGACGGCAGGACCCGGGCGACGAGCCCGGCGAGCTCGTCGCTGAGCCGCCACAGCAGCGAGGGCACCGCCCGCTCCTGACCGGGATCGATGCCCTCACCGGGAGGAAACCGCATGACGAGCCCTCAGACGTCCACGGAGTCGTCGCCGTCGTCGGCGAAGGTCTTCTCCCCGCCGAACCTCGCCTGCAGCTCGTCGTCGTACCTGTCGGCGCCGGAGCTGATGCTGCGGCAGGCCCGCTCCAGCTCGTCGGGCTGCAACGAGTCCGCCAGCATGTCGGCGCTGAGGATGACCCGCCCGTTCTCGAAGTACGCCTGGACGCCGTAGGTGGTGGCGTTGATCTTGTTGAGCTCCTGGTACAGCTCCAGGCTCTCCTCGACCCCCTTGAGCACCGTGGAGTTCACCACGACGTGGTACGGCTCGTTCCTGGACACCCGCACGAAGTACAGGGCGCTGCCACGGCGGATCGGGACGTCGCCGTTCTCGTCCAGCACCAGATCGTCGACGCCCAGGTAGTTCCTGAGGATCTTCTCGACGTAGGCCATCGTCATCTCGCGGCTGGCCATCGGCCATCTCTCCTTCGCGCCGGGCGGGGTTCACCAGAAAGGCCGTGGAAGACGCGAAACAACCGAACGCCCCCAATCGGCAGGCGCCGACGCTACCAAAGAAGGATCGCCCGGGAGGCCCGAACGCTCAGGTGCCCAGGATCTTGGCGAGGTACTGGCCGGTGTGGCTGGCCTCGACCGCCGCCACGTCCTCCGGCGTGCCGGTGGCGACCACGGTGCCGCCGCGGGAACCGCCCTCCGGGCCCATGTCGACGATCCAGTCGGCGGTCTTGATGACGTCCAGGTTGTGCTCGATGACGATCACCGTGTTGCCCTTGTCGACCAGGCCGTTCAGCACGTCCAGCAGCTTGCGGATGTCCTCGAAGTGCAGGCCGGTGGTCGGCTCGTCCAGCACGTAGATGGTGCGGCCGGTGGAGCGGCGCTGCAGCTCGGACGCCAGCTTGACGCGCTGGGCCTCGCCGCCCGACAGGGTCGGGGCGGGCTGCCCCAGCCGGACGTAGCCCAGCCCCACGTCGTTGAGGGTCTTCAGATGCCGGTGGATGGCGCTGATCGGCTCGAAGAAGGCGGTGGCCTCCTCGATCGGCATGTCCAGCACCTCGGAGATCGTCTTGCCCTTGTAGTGGACCTCCAGCGTCTCCCGGTTGTAGCGGGCGCCGTGGCAGACCTCGCAGGGGACGTAGACGTCCGGCAGGAAGTTCATCTCGATCTTGATGGTGCCGTCGCCCGAGCAGTTCTCGCAGCGGCCGCCCTTGACGTTGAAGGAGAACCGGCCCGGCTGGTAGCCGCGCACCTTGGCCTCGGTGGTCTGCGCGAACAGCTTGCGGATGTGGTCGAACACGCCGGTGTAGGTCGCCGGGTTCGACCGGGGCGTGCGGCCGATCGGGGACTGGTCGACGTGCACCACCTTGTCGAGCAGGTCGACGCCGGTGACCCGGCGGTGCTTGCCCGGCACGGTGCGGGCCCCGTGCAGCTGCTTGGCCAGCGAGTTGTAGAGGATGTCGTTGACCAGGGTGGACTTGCCCGAGCCCGACACCCCCGTGACGGCGGTGAACACGCCGAGCGGGAACGTCACGTCGACGTCGCGCAGGTTGTTCTGCCGGGCGCCCTTGACGGTGACCTCGCGGCCCTTCTGCCGGGGACGCCGGATGCGCGGCACCGCGATCTCCCGGCGGCCCGACAGGTACGCGCCGGTCAGCGACCGCTCCGACGCGACCAGGTCGTCGACGGTGCCCGACACCACGATCTCGCCGCCGTGCTCGCCCGCGCGCGGGCCGATGTCGACCACCCAGTCCGAGGCGCGGATGGTGTCCTCGTCGTGCTCGACGACGATGAGGGTGTTGCCCATGTCGCGCAGCCGCAGCAGCGTGTCCAGCAGCCGGTGGTTGTCGCGCTGGTGCAGGCCGATGGACGGCTCGTCCAGCACGTACAGGACGCCGACCAGGCCGGAGCCGATCTGGGTGGCCAGCCGGATGCGCTGCGCCTCGCCGCCGGCCAGCGTGGCGGACGCGCGGTCGAGGGTCAGGTAGTCGAGGCCGACGTCCAGCAGGAACCCGAGGCGCGCGTTGATCTCCTTGAGCACCCGCTCGGCGATCTGCCGCTCCCGCTCGTTCAGCTCCAGGGACAGCAGGAACTTGGCGCACTCGCCGATCGGCATGGCCGCCACGTCGGCGATGGACCGGCCGCCCATGGTGACCGCCAGGATCACCGGCTTGAGCCGCGCGCCGCCGCAGGCGGGGCAGGGGATCTCCCGCATGTAGCCCTCGAACTTCTCCCGGGTGGAGTCGCTCTCGGACTCGGCGTGCCGCCTCTGGATGTAGGGGATCACGCCCTCGTAGGAGGTGTAGTAGGAGCGGGTGCGGCCGTACCGGTTCTTGTACTGGACGTGTACCTGGGTGCTGTGGCCGTTGAGGATCGCCTTGCGCGCCTTGGCGGGCAGCTTCTCCCACGGGGTGTTGAGGTCGAAGCCCATGGCGTCGCCCAGCGCCGACAGCAGTCGCAGGAAGTACTCGCTCACATGCCCGTTGGACCACGGGGAGATCGCGCCCTCGCCCAGCGTGAGGGTCGGGTCGGGGACGACCAGCTCGGGGTCGACCTCCATGCGGGTGCCCAGGCCGGTGCACTCCGGGCAGGCGCCGTAGGGCGAGTTGAACGAGAACGAGCGGGGCTCCAGCTCCTCGAACGACAGGTCGTCGTAGGGGCAGTAGAGGTGCTCGGAGAACATGCGGGTGCGGTGCTCGTCGTCTTCGGGCAGGTCCACGAAGTCGAGCACGATGGTGCCGCCGGACAGGCCCAGCGCGGTCTCCACCGAGTCGGCCAGCCGCTGCCGCGCCGACTCCTTGACCGCGAGCCGGTCGACCACCACGGAGATGTCGTGCTTCTCCTGCTTCTTCAGCCGGGGCGGCTCGTCCAGCCTGATCATCTGGCCGTCGACCAGCGCCCGCGAGTAGCCCTTGGACTGGAGCTCCCGGAACAGCTCCAGGTACTCGCCCTTGCGGCCGCGGATCACCGGCGCCAGCACCTGGAACCTGGTGCCCTCCTCCAGCTCCAGCACCCGGTCGACGATCTGCTGCGGGGCCTGCCGGCTGATCGGGCGGCCGCACTCGGGACAGTGCGGGTGGCCGATCCTGGCGTACAGCAGCCGCAGGTAGTCGTAGACCTCGGTGATGGTGCCGACCGTCGAGCGGGGGTTCTTGCTGGTGGACTTCTGGTCGATGGACACCGCCGGGGACAGGCCCTCGATGAAGTCGACGTCGGGCTTGTCCATCTGGCCCAGGAACTGGCGGGCGTAGGCCGACAGCGACTCCACGTACCGGCGCTGGCCCTCGGCGAAGATCGTGTCGAAGGCCAGGCTGGACTTGCCGGAACCGGACAGCCCGGTGAACACGATCATGGAGTCCCGCGGCAGGTCGAGCGAGACGTCCTTCAGGTTGTGCTCGCGTGCTCCACGCACGATGAGTCGGTCATGCACGGCGTCGTTCCGGTTCCTCTTCATGGGCGCGGCGATGATGCCGGCGCGGTCACAGGCTAGCCGGAAGGTCGGACGGTTCCGGTCGTCCCCGCGGCCCCCGCTCCCGCGTCCCTGGATCTGTGTCCCTGGATCTCCAACGTGGATGTAACAGCGGCGCCCGCCACCGCATTTCCCAGGTGATCACGTGTCACTCGCCTCCCCGGAGTGACGGGCGCACCGGAAACCGTACACGTGTTCGAAGATCTACCGCCACCCGGAGCGTCAGACCGGCCCGTCGTCCAGGGCGTGTTCGAGGTAGCGGTCGGCGGAGCGGCGCACGGCCTGCTTGCCGTCGGCCTGGACGACCCGTCCCCAGAACGCCCCGTAGACGCGGGCGAACGGGTACGGCTCCAGCAGGCGCAGCGCCCGGCGCACGACGCGGGGCCGCTCGGGGATGAGGTTGGGGTAGCTGTACATGAAGCTCACCCAGTCGCGGTCCATGACCACCTGAAGGATGTCGCCCGACAGCAGCGCGCCCCGCCCGTCCTCGCCGTCCCGCCAGTGCAGGACCTGGCCGCCGGCGAAGTGGACGCCGGCGTTGATGAGCGTGAGCCCGTCGGCGATCTCCAGGGTGTCGCCCGTCCAGAAGGTCACCGCGTCGTCGGGACGGGCGACCCACCGCCGGTCGGCCTCGTGGATGAAGACCGGCGCGTCGAAGGCCCGCGACCATTCGATCATCGTCCCGTAGAAGTGCGGGTGGCTGATCGCGATCGAGGCGACGCCGCCCAGGTCGCGCACCTGGCGCACCAGGTCGTCGTCGAGGTGGGTGATCATGTCCCAGAGGACGTTGCCCTGGGGGGTGCGCACCAGCAGGGCCCGCTGGCCTATGGCGGTCTTGGGCTCGGCGCCGATCCCGACGATCCCCGGCCCCTCCTCCTCGACCCGGCCGCGGTGCCCGGCGGCGCGCAGGTCGGCCAGCGTGGTCCAGCGCTGCCCGCCCCAGCCGACGTACTGGCGCTCGTCGTCGCAGATGGGGCAGTCGGGCCTGGCCTCGGCGTACTGGACGCCACAGGTGACGCAGATGGGGTGACTCATGGAGATCATTCTGCCCCCGCCCGCCTTCCGTTCGCCCTCGGGTCACCCGCCCGGACCGGCCGCCGCCATCACCAGCGACCACAGCGCGAACAGCACGGCCGTGACCACTCCCCACACGACCGCCTGCCAGGCCAGGTCGGCGCAGCGGTGCGCGGCGCCCAGCAGCCTGCGCAGCTCGGCGTCCCGCAGGCCCGTGTCCAGGGACGCGGCCAGGCCGATCGGCGTCCACGGCACCGACGGGTCGAGCGGCGCTCCCGTAGCCGCCCGTACCGAGCCCAGTGCCGACACCAGCGTGCGCCGGGACCGCACCGCCAGCGAGGCCGACGTCGCGAACGCGCCGGTGACCGCCACCAGCGGAAGCTGGGCGAGCAGGGACGGCCAGCCGGCGTAGGCGAGCTGCGTCACCGTCCCCATCGCCACCAGGAACAGCAGCACCGCGGCGATCGCCGCGTCCTGCCCGCACAGCCGGAGCAGCGCGCAGGCGTGCCCGAGCAGGTCCTCGGGTGCTCCGGTGCCCGGCCCGCGGTCGGGACCGCGGCGCGGAGCACCGGAACGTGACGTCGTGACCAAGGCGCCCTCCACTTCGATCGTGCCGTCGCACTTCGATGGTGGGACCGGACGCCCGGAACTTCCGTCCCGCACGACACGGTTGAGATGAGTCGGCTGACGCATTCCCGGTCGGGGTTTTCCCGGGCGCCCCGCGTTCATGGGGTGGGGCCGATGGGGGAAGATGGTCCCTTGAGATCACTGCCGCTACCGCGGAGGCGCACATGGGCTACACGGGAAACGTCGAGGTCGGAGGCGCTCCCGACCGCCGGGAGCTGCCCGGGCTCACCGTCACCAAGCTGGCGGTGGGACCCTACGACAACAACGCCTACCTGCTGCGCTGCACCGCCACCGGGGAACAGGTGCTGATCGACGCGGCCAACGAGGCGTCCCGGCTGCTGGAGCTGGTCGGGGACGGCCCGCTCGCCCGTGTGGTCACCACCCACCGGCATCAGGACCACTGGGAGGCGCTGAGCGAGGTGGTCCGGGCGACCGGCGCCGCCGTGGTGGCGCACCCGTTCGACGCGGAGGCGCTGCCGGAGCCGGTGACCGAGCCGGTGGAGCACGGCGGCACGGTCCGCGTCGGCGAGGCGACGCTGGAGGCGATCCACCTGCGCGGCCACACGCCCGGCTCGATCGCCCTGCTGTACGACGCCGGCGGCGAGCTGGCCGAGCGGCCGCACCTGTTCACCGGGGACAGCCTCTTCCCCGGCGGGGTCGGCAACACCTGGGGCGATCCCGTACGGTTCAAGCAGCTACTGTCGGACGTCGAGGAGCGGGTCTTCGACCGCCTTCCCGACGCCACCTGGTTCTATCCCGGCCACGGCAAGGACTCCACCCTCGGCCGCGAGCGCCCCTCGCTGCCGGAATGGCGCTCGCGCGGCTGGTGAGCGCCCCAGGAACCACTGGCGGCGGGTGTTCGTTCTTCCGACCGGCAGTGTTCACGGGGGCGCTACACCGGGAGAGGAATAATCCGCGAGCTCAAGAGGGCGGAGTCCGAACAGGGGGCGGGTGCGACGGGCGCCGAGCTGCGCTATCCGGCCGGGTCCCTCGTGCTGGTGGCGGGGCTGCCCGGCGCGGGCAAGAGCACGCTTCTGGAACGGCTCTACCGGCTGCGCGGTGACGAATGCGGGCCGGTCCGCATCGACGGCGGATGGGTGATCGACTCGCGGCAGGCCCGTAACCGCTGGGCGCGGCTGCTGCGGCCGGTTCCGGCCCGCGCACGGGTGCCCCTGGTGAACGCGACGCATGTGTGCTGGATCGCGCGCGCCGTCCTGCGCGGTGACGGCGTGGTCGCCCACACCCGCGGCACCTGGCCGCACATCCTGCATCTGTTCGCGTGGATGGCGCGCAGGCACGGCTCCCAGGTGCACCTCGTCCTGATCGACGTGGATCCCGGCACCGCCCTGGCGGGGCAGGTCGCCCGTGGCCGGGTGGTGACCACGGTGACGTTCGCCCGGCACGTCCGCCGGTGGGGGCCCCTGGTGCGGCGCGCTCGCGCGGGCGCCGTCCCGCCGGCCGCCACGGTCACCCTCCTCGACCGCGCGCGGGCCGACGGCCTGCGCGCGATCCATCTGGGCTGACCGCGCGCTACGGCTCGCAGGGTTCTGCGGGGACGGCGAGCCGGGTCGGCTCGGTGCGGCCGCGGACCGTGACCTCGCCGTCCAGGCGCCAGTGCCGGGCCTCCTCCGCGCCCTCCGCCCCTTCCCCGGCGGCCCGTTCCACCAGCGACCCGGCGGCCAGCACCCGCGCCTCGGTGGCCTTGGCGAGCTCGGTGAGGCGGGCGGCCTCGTTCACCGGGTCGCCGATGACGGTGTACTCGAAGCGTTCCTCGGCGCCGATGTGCCCGGCGACGGCCTCGCCTGCGGACACGCCGATCGCGGCGCGCAGGGACGGGACGTCCCGTGGCAGGCGTTCGGCCAGGGCGCGGGCGGCGGCCAGGGCCCGCGCGGCGGAGCCGTCCAGGTCCAGCGGGGCGCCGAAGATCGCGAGGGCGGAGTCGCCCTCGAACTTGTTGATCCAGCCGCCGTGCTCGCCGACGGTCTCCACCACGACGGCGAAGAAGTCGTTGAGCAGCCTGACCACCTCGGTGGGCGGGCGGTCGGAGGCGAGCCGGGTGGAGGCGATGATGTCGACGAACAGCACCGAGACCTCGCGCAGCTCGCCGCCCAGGTCGATGCCGCGTTCCAGGGCGACCCTGGCCACGTCCTCGCCGACCTGGCGTCCGAACAGGTCCTGGAGGCGGGCGTGCTCGCGCAGCCCGGCGGCCATGTGGTTGAACCCGGCCTGGAGCAGCCCCACCTCGCTGGCGTCGTAGACGGGCACCTGCGCGTCCAGGTCGCCGCGCTCGATCCTGGCCAGCCCGAGCCGTACCGACTCGACGGGGTCGGCGATGGCGCGGGCGGCGAAGTAGGTGACGCCGAAGCCGACCAGCAGGGCGGTGGAGCCGAGCAGCAGGACGGCCACCGCGAAGTCGCGCACCGTCACCTCGGCGATCACGAAGGAGCCGATGGCCAGGACGATCAGCCCGAGGATGGGGACGGCGGTGCCCAGCGCCCAGGCCAGCACGGAGCGCGCCACGACGCCGGGCAGCCCGGTGCGGCGGGGCATCTCGGCGGCCAGCGCGGTGGTGATGGCGCGCCGCAGCAGCCGCTCGGTGAGCAGGTAGACGACGGTGCACGTGGTCAGCCCGCCGAGCAGGCTGGTGAGGCCGACCTTGACCGCCTGGAGCACCGAGAACGGCAGGTTGATCAGCACCCAGCCGACCGTGCCGATCCCCCACAGGGTCAGGTGCAGCGACATCAGCCGCAGCGGCCCGTACAGCAGCAGGGAGCGCTCCCGCCGGTCGGGGGCGCCGTGCCGTTCGGCCAGCCGCCGCACCCGCCGGAAGAACCGCTCGCCCATCAGCAGCCCGACCGGGGCGGCCGCGATCACGTACGCGGTGAAGACCAGGTAGTTGACGGTGCGGACGCGCTCGGAGATCCCGGTGCCGGGGTCGGGCACCATGATCGTGAACAGCAGGACCACCAGCGCGCCGCCCACGTTGGCCAGCCCGGTGGCGGCGGTGACCAGAAGCCTGGCGCGGCGGGCGATGCTCGCCCTGGAGTCGCCCGGCCAGCCGTCGATCAGGCGCCGTAAGGGGCCGAGGGGGCCGCGGCGGGAAGGGCCGCCGAGCGCCTCGGTGGCATCAGCGTGCATCGACACCGTCCATCGACGTGCAGGTTAGCGCCTCGCGACGGCCGGTCAGCCGTCGAACGGGGCGAGCATCCTGTGCGGGCGCCGCAGCGCGACGCTGATCGGGTCGTCCTTCTCGGGGTTCATCCCGGGGCCGGGGCGCACTTCCAGTTCCTCCAGCGGGGCCGGGATCGCGCAGGCCGGGCAGACGCCGTCCGCCCCGATCCGCGTGTCGCAGGGGACGTGGAAGAACAGTCGGCACGGGCCGCGGCCGGAGTAGTTGCGCTCGCCCCAGCGGGCCAGCATGTGGAGCGCGGGCCACAGCTCGCGGCCGACGGCGGTGAGGACGTAGTCCTGGCCGTCCTTCTCCAGGACGCCGGCCTCCACCAGCGACTGGAGCCTGGTCGACAGCACCGCGCGGGGGATCTCCAGATGGGTCAGGAAGTGCCCGAACCTGCGCACACCGTAGAGGGCGTCCCGGACGATCAGCAGCGTCCACCGCTCGCCCACGACCTCCAGCGCGCGGGCGAGCGAGCAGTCCTGCTTCACATAGTCCTTGCCGAGTGCCATGCGCCCACCCTACCCATCCGGAGTTCAGTGAACGAACCACGCGTGCTAGAGTCGGCCGAGTTCTGGTTCGTTCATTGAACTCACCCTGCTCGAAAGGCGGAGACGCATGACCTCATCGGCAGCCCCCCGGACCGCCGGTGCCTCCCCGGCGCTGACCCTCCCCGGAGCCGCCACCCTGCTGGCCCTGATGAACTACACGGCGCCTCTGGCGACCCTGCCGGACACCGCCGCCGGCCTGCGGGCGGGCCCGATCGCGCAGATCTGGGTGATGAGCTCGATCGGCCTCGGCCTGGCCGCGGCGCTGATCACCGCGGGAAGCCTGGCCGACGGGCACGGCCGCCGCCGGATGTTCACCGGCGGCGCGGTGCTGCTGGCGGTCTCCAGCGCGGTCTGCGCCGCGGCGCCGGACGCCACGATCTTCATCGCCGGGCGGATCGTGCAGGGCGCGGCGAGCGCGGCGCTGATCGCGGCCGGTCTCGGCATCATCGGCGCCGCCTTCCCCCCGGGCCCCCGGCTGTCGCACGCCACCGGCGTGTGGGGGGCGATGCTCGGGCTGGGCATCGCGCTCGGCCCGATCGCGGCGGCCGGGATGGGCGAGCTCGCCGGATGGCGGCTCTGGTACTGGGTCACCGTCGCCGCGTCCCTGGCGCTGGCCGTGCCCGCCGCCCGGCTCCTTCCGGAGTCGCGGGCCGCGCGCCGCCACCGCCTCGACCTGCCGGGGGTGCTCACGATGAGCCTCGGCGGCGCCGCCCTGCTCGCCGCGATCACCTGGGGCCGGACGGGCTGGACCCATCCCGCGACCCTGGGGCTGCTGGCGGCGAGCGTCGTGCTGCTGGCCGCGTTCGTGGCGGTCGAGGCGCGGTCACGGGAGCCCATGCTCGACCTCGCCCTGTTCCGGCGGCCCGGTTTCCTCCTGTCGGTGGTCGGGTCGCTGCTCACCGGGCTGGGGATCATCGGCGTGATGAGCTACCTGCCCACCGTCCTGGGCGTGGTGCTGGGGATGGACGCGCTCGACGCCGCGCTACTGCTGGCCATCTGGTCGGGCCTGTCGTTCGTCGTGGCGATCCAGGCGCGGCGGCTGCCCGCGCGGTTCCAGGCCGGACGGCTGCTGGCCGCCGGGCTGGCGCTGAGCGCGGTGGGCGAGGCCGCGATGCTGGGCCTCGGGCCCGGCGCAGGCTGGTGGCGGCTCGTCCCCGGGCTGGTCGTGGCGGGCGTGGGCAGCGGGCTCGGCAACTCGATGCTGGCGCGGCTGGCCGTGGAGAGCGTCCCGCCCGACCGCGCCGGCCTCGGCTCGGGAGCGGGGAACACCGCCCGCTACATCGGCGCCGCGCTGGGCGTGGCGCTGGTCGGGGCCATCGTGACCGGCACGGGGAACGCGCACGCCTCCCCCGCCGACGCGTTCGCCCACGGCGCCAACGTCGCGATGCTGGTCAGCGCGGCCCTCACCGCGCTCGGGGCGGTCTTCGCCTTCGTCGTCCGCGAGCCCGCGCGGGCGGCCCAGGCCCTCACGCCAGCTCCTCGATGAACTCGGTGAGCTGGACCAGGTTGCGGCACTCGTACATCGGGATGATCTCCCCGTACCGGGACGCGGCCGAGTCGCCGGTGTCCCACTGGGAGCGCGGCTCGGGGTTGAGCCAGTACGCGTGCCGCGCCCGGCCCGCGATGTCACGCAGGATGGGCAGCGACAGCTCGCCGTAGTTGGACCGGGCGTCGCCCAGGACCAGCAGCGAGGCCCGGGGCGTGACCGCGTCGCCGTACCGCTCGTCGAACATCTTGATCGCGTGGCCGTAGTTGCTGCGCCCGGTGATCCACACCAGGTCGGCCTCCCGCGCCAGCCGGGTCATCGCGTCCACCACGTCCACGCCGGGCGCGAAGAACCGGGTGATCTCGTCGGTGGCGTCGATGAACGCGAACGCCCGCACCTTGCTGAACTGTTCCCTCAGCGCGAACGTCAGCAGCAGTGTGAAGTGCGCGAACGCCGACACCGAGTCGCTGGCGTCGCACAGGATCACCAGCTCGGGACGGTGCGGGCGGCGCGGCCGGTGCCGGGTCACCAGGGGGACGCCGCCGGTCGCCAGGGACGCCCGGACCGTCCGCCGGAAGTCGAGCCGTCCGCGGTTCCCGGCGCGCTGCCTCTGCTGGAGCCGGGTCGCCAGCCGCCGCGCCAGCGGGTAGACCTCGCGGCGCATCGCCGCGAGGTCGGCCCGCGCGGCACGGCCGAAGTCGAGCCGTTCCAGCGGGGGGCGCACGGCCATGCGGGCGGTCCGCTCGACACCGGTGTCCTCGGCGATGCGGCGGCGCACCTCGGTGGCGACCATCTCCTCGAACGCGGTGATGCGCGACCGGAAGGTCCGCCGCGCCACCCGTTCGGCGAGCTCGCCGCGTTCCCCGTTCAGGACGGCGTTCAGCAGTCCCGCCATCAGCGTCTCGGGCGACATGGCGCGCAGCACGCCCGAGGAGAACCACGACTCCTGTCCCGGTGTCCGCCCGTACTCGGCCACGGCCGTCCGGGCGAACTGGCGCAGCCCCGCGTCGTCCCCGGACAGCAGCAACCGGAACAGCTCGCGGCGGCGCGCCTGCACCTCCGGGTCCAGCGGCGGCGGCAGGGGGCGCTCCCCCGGCTCGCGGGCGGCCGGACGGCGCGCGGAGGGGTCGGCCGCGTGCGCGGCGCCGTCCCCGAGCGCGGCCGGGAACCACAGGTCGAAGAGGGTGTCGAAGGTGGCGCGGTGCGCGGGCCGCTTGACCAGCGTCGCCGCGTACGCGGCGCGCAGCCCCTCCCGGTCCACCAGGTCGATCACCCGCATCGCGCGGACCGCGTCCAGCCCTTCGGCGACCGACACCGGCAGCCCCGCCTCCCGCAGCGCCGCCACGAAGCCCGTGTGGCGGTCCACCAGCGACCGGCGTGCCCCGTCGTCCCGTGCCCCGTCGTCCCGTGCCCCGTCGTCCCGCACGATCAGCCCCGCAGCCCCAGTTCCTTCACGGCGCGCTCCTGGTCGGAGGCGTGCTTGAGGACCACGCCCAGCGTGCGCGCGACCGCGTCCTCGTCCAGCTCGTCCAGGCCCAGGGCGAGCAGGGTACGGGCCCAGTCCACCGTCTCGGCGATCGACGGGGCCTTCTTGACCTCCAGCTCGCGCAGCGTGCCGACCGTGCGCACCAGCTGCTCGGCCAGCGCCGCCTCGATCCCCGGCACCTGCGACAGCACGATCTCCCGTTCCCGTTCCGGCTCGGGATAGGTCAGGTACAGGTAGAGGCAGCGGCGCTTGAGCGCCTCCGACAGCTCCCGCGCCGCGTTGGAGGTGATCACCACGAACGGGCGGCGGGTCGCGCTGACCGTGCCCAGCTCGGGGATGGTCACCTGGAAGTCCGACAGCACCTCCAGCAGCAGCCCCTCCACCTCGACGTCGGCCTTGTCCGCCTCGTCGATCAGCAGCACGGTCGGGCCGGTGCGCCGGATCGCCGCCAGCAGCGGCCGTTCCAGCAGGAACTCCTCGGAGAAGATGTCGTCGTGGGTGCGCTGCCAGCCCTGGTCGCCGGGGGCCGCCTGGATCGCCAGCAGCTGCTTCTTGTAGTTGAACTCGTACAGCGCGCGGGCCTCGTCCAGGCCCTCGTAGCACTGCAACCTGATCAGCTCGGCCCCGGTGGCGGCGGCGACGGCCTTGGCGAGCTCGGTCTTGCCCACCCCCGCCGGGCCCTCCACCAGCAGCGGCTTGCCGAGCGCCTGGGCCAGGAACACCGTGGTCGCGATGGCCTCGTCCGCCAGGTAGCCGATCCCGGCGAGCCCGCGGACGACGTCGGCGGGCGAGGCGAACCCCGCGAATCCGTGCGCTGCGAGCTCCCCGGTGCCCTCGGCGGTCATACGTGCGCCTTCTCGTACGCGAACGCCTTCATCTCCGCGTGCGCCTTCCTTCATGCGTGCGCCTTCATGTCACGACCTTCGCGGCCAGGGCCACCGGTCACGGATCATCGTTGCATCTCCGGCGTTGTTCCCGGTCCTCGTCCCTGGGGCGTACGGCTGTTCTCCTTCCCAGGAGGGACGCCATCCGCGCGGCCACTGCTTATAAACGAAGGATGGAGACTCCAGGTCTGCCCCGCGACGACCTCGCCGCCGCGCTGGCGGCCCGGCGCGAGCTGGGGCCCGACTACGACGACGCCTTCATCGAGACGCTGGTGGACCGGATCGAGGAGACCCTGGCGGCACGGCAGAAGGACACGGCGCGCCGGTCCAAGCGCGAACCCGCCGGCGAGCCGCGTGCCAAGGGCCAGGGCGACGGCACCCTCACGCTGGCCATCGTCTCCCTGCTGACGGCCATCCCGCTCAGCGGCATCGGGGTGGGCACCGCCGGGCTGCCGGGGCTCCTGATCGCCTGGGTGGGGATCGTCCTGGTCAACATCGTCTTCGGCGTCCTGCGGCGCTGAGCCCCGGCGCCGCGTCAGCCGGTCATTTCCCGGGCTCGGGGTCGCGGGGCAGGCCCAGCATGCGCTCGCCGATGATGTTCAGCTGCACCTCGGTGGTGCCGCCGTAGATCGTCATCGCCCGGCTGAACAGCATCGCCCGCGCCACGATCCCGCTGCCCTGCAACGGCACCTCGGTGGCCGCCTCCGCTCCCTGCGCCGCCCAGCAGTAGTCCGCGACGTCCTGGTTGAACTGGACGCCCAGCAGCTTGCGGACGCTCGCCTCCGCCCCGGGCTCCACCCCGTTCAGCTGCTTGAGGGTGGTGCGCAGCCCGAGCAGGTCGATCGACTGGCCCTGCGCGACCAGCCGCCCCACCTCGGCCTCGGCGATCGGGTCCAGGTCCCGCTCGGCGAAGAACGTCAGCAGCTCCGGCACGCCCATGCCCAGGCCGCCGCCGGTCGACAGCGACACCCGCTCGTTGCTGAGGGTGTTGCGGGCGACCTGCCAGCCCTTGTTCACCTCGCCGACCACCTGGTCGTCGGGGACGAACACCCCGTCGAGGAACACCTCGTTGAACAGGCTCTCGCCGGTCATCTCCTTCAGCGGCCGCACGTCGACGCCGGGCGCCTTCATGTCGACCAGGAAGTAGGTGATGCCGTCGTGCTTGGGGGCGTCGGGATCGGTCCTGGCCAGGCAGAACCCCCACTGCGCGTACTGGGCCACCGACGTCCAGATCTTCTGGCCGGTCAGCCTCCAGCCGCCCTCGACCCGCTCGGCCCGCATCGACAGCGACGCCAGGTCGGAGCCGGCGCCCGGCTCGCTGAACAGCTGGCACCACACCAGCTCGCCGCGCAGCGTCGGCCGCAGGAAGCGCTCCTTCTGCTCCTGCGTCCCGTAGGCGACCAGCGACGGCACCAGCCAGGCGCCGATCACCAGGTTCGGCGGCTTGACCTTGGCCGCCTTCAGCTCCTGCTGGATGAGGACCTGCTCGACCGGCGAGGCGCCGCGCCCCCAGGGCTTGGGCATGTGCGGCACGCTCCAGCCCTCGTCGCCCATTGTGCGGTTGCGCTCGCCCTTGTCCTCGATGGCGGCCAGCTCGGCGACCTGGGCGCGGATGGTCTCGCGCAGCGGCTGGGCGTCCTCGTCCAGTTCCACCTCGACCGCGCGGCGCCCGCCCGCCAGCGCGGCGCGGGCGACCTCGGCCGCGTACCCCTTGGCTGGCCCGGTCAGCGCCCGCAGCGTCGACGCGCGGCGCACGTACAGGTGGGCGTCGTGCTCCCAGGTGAACCCGATGCCGCCGAGGATCTGGACGGCGTCGCGCGCGGTCTGGACGCCGGCGTCCAGCGCGATCACCCCGGCGACCGCGGCGGCGAAGGAGGCGTCCGGCGCCGCGTCGTCCAGGGCGCGGGCGGCGTCCCACACGGCGGCGCGGGCCTGCTCCAGGGCGATCAGCATCCGGGCCGCCTTGTGCTTGACGCCCTGGAACTGCCCGATGGGACGGCCGAACTGCTCACGGACCTTGGCGTACTCGGCGGCGGTGGTGACGCACCAGGAGGCCGTCCCGGCCGCCTCCGCGCCCATCAGCGTGACGGCCAGGTCGCGCACGGCCGCGTCGGTGAGCCCGTCCAGGACACGGCCGGCGCCCACCGCCACGCCGGGCACCTCGACCGTGGCGACGCGGCGCGTCCTGTCCAGGCTCTGGACGGGCGTCACGCTCACGTCGGCCGCGTCGATCACCACCCACTCGCGGGCGCCCTCGCCGGTCGTGACGGGCAGCACCAGCACGTCGGCGAGGGCGGCGCCCAGCACCGTGCGGGCCGTGCCCGAGACCACCAGCGCGCCGCCGTCGCGGCGCCCGGTCAGGTCGGCGGTGAGGGCGAGGGCGCCGGTCCTGGACCCGTCGCCCAGGCCGGGCAGCAGCTCGGCACGGGCCTTGGCGTTGCTGGAGGCGTTCACCGCGGAGGACGCCAGCACGGTCGGCAGGAACGGCCCGGGGACCATGGCCCGTCCCAGCTCTTCCAGGACGACCGCGAGCTCCAGCAGGCCGAAGCCCTGCCCGCCGTGCTCCTCCGGCAGGTGCAGCCCCGTCAGGCCCTGCTCCGCGAGGGCCTGCCAGAAGCCGGGCCGGGTCTCCTCGTCCGCGTCGAGCGCGGAGCGTACGGCCGTCGCGGGGACGTTGCGTTCGGCGAACCCGCGGACGGACTCGGCGAGCGCCTCGTGCTCTTCGGTCAGCCCGATGGCCATGCGTCACCCTCTTTCAGAGCGCTGAGGACCCCGATTCTAGAACAGGATTCGGTCCCGGGCCGAGAGGTGGAGCGGAAGCGTGAGTTACGTCTCAGTAACTTCCGCGGGAGAGCCCGCCCGGCCGCCCCGCGGGGCGGCGGCGAGGCTCGCGACGGTGGTCACCACGAGCGTGATCGCGATCACCGACAGGGACAGCGGGATCGGGATGTCCGGCGCCCACGAGACGCCGTACTCGTGCAGCGCGTGCAGGATCAGCTTCACGCCGATGAAGCCGAGGATGGCCGCCAGCCCGTGCCCCAGGTACACCAGCCGGACCGCCAGCCCGCCCAGCAGGAAGTACAGCTGCACCAGGCCCATCAGCGCGAACGCGTTGGCGGTGAACACCAGGTACGGCTCGGTGGTCAGCCCGAAGATCGCCGGAATGGAGTCCAGCGCGAACATCACGTCGGTGGACCCGATCGCCAGGACCACCAGGAACAGCGGGGTGACCACGCGGCGGCCGTCCACCCGGGCGACCATGCGGTTGCCGTCGTACCGGTCCGTGGTGGGCAGCACCCGCCGCGCCCAGCGCATCAGCGCGTTGTCCCCCGCGTTCTCCTGGCCCCCGTGGCCGCGGACGAGCCCGGCCGCCGTCCAGACCAGGAAGACGCCGAAGACGATGAACACCCAGGTGAAGGCGTGCAGGGCGGCGGCGCCCGCGGCGATGAACGCCGCGCGCAGCACCAGCGCGATGACGATCCCCACCATCAGCACCAGGTGCTGCGCCTGCCTGGGCACGGCGAAGCGCGACAGGATCACCATGAAGACGAAGAGGTTGTCGACGCTCAGGCTCTTCTCGGTGACGAACCCGCCGAAGTACTCGCCCGCGTACCGGGGACCGGAGAACGCCCACACGCCCATTCCGAACACCGTCGCCAGGCCGATGTAGACGGCGGACCAGAAGGCCGCCCGGCGGGTGGTGAACTCGCGATGCCCGCCACGATGGATCACCAGCAGATCCACCGCGATCACGGCGAGGATCCCGGTCACGGTCAGGGCCCACACCCAGGCGGGGACGTGCAAGGCGACACCTCCGGCGGTCGACACGCGGCTACGCCGGAGGTCTCTCCCGCCTGGGAACGCCCGCGAGCGCGCCCGGGCCGCCGCCCCGGGCCGGTACGGACCGGCCGTGCTGACGAAGCGGGCGCGCGGGGATACTCCCCTCCACTACCCGGGCCAACGTGGAACGCGGCGGACACGTTCCACGATCCTCACCTTTTCTTGGCGGGCCTGTTCTCGGCGAGCCGGAGGTAGATGCCCGCGAGCTGGTCCACCGCGTCCGCCTCGGTCGGCAGGTCCGCCCCGCGCCGCGCCGCCTCGGCGCCGAGCCGGGCCGCCAGCGCCGGATCGTCCAGGACGTCGTTCACGGCCCGTTCCAGCGCGGCGGCGTCACCGGGAGGCACCAGCAGCGCCGCGTCGTCCACCATCCCGGGGATCCCGCCGACGCGCGTGGCGACCAGCGGGCGGCCCGCGCGCAGGATCTCCTGGACGATCAGCGGCTGCCCCTCCCACACGCTCGGCACCACCGCCACATCGGCGGCGGCCAGCAGCGCCGGGACGTCCCCGCGGCGGCCCAGCAGCCGCACCGGCAGGTCCTCGGCGTCGATCCGGGCCCGCAACCGCTCTTCGAGGGGCCCGTTCCCCACGATCGCGACCAGCGGCGGCGGGGTGCGCCGCCCCCACCCCTCGGACGCGTCCAGCAGGGTGGGCAGGCCCTTCTGCTCCGCCAGCCGCCCCACGGTCAGGATCAGCGGGCGCTCCCCCACGCCCAGCTCGTCCCGCAGGTCGGCGCGGGCCGCCGCACCCGGGCGCGTGCGCGGGACCGGCGCCGGGACCAGGGCGTGCCCCACCGAGCGGGCACCGCGCGCGCGCATCCGTTCCTCCAGGTCGGGGGACACGCCCAAGACCTCGTCCGCGCCGTACGCGACGGCACGCTCCAGTGCCCCGTACACCAGCGCCGTACGCCCGTCCGCGATGAGCGCGTTGTGCAGCGTGACCACGAGCGGAGGGCCGCCGGGGGCGAACCGCAGCGGCCCCGGCGCGACCCTGGCGCAGGCTGCGACCGCCAGAGCTCCCGCGCGCAGGCCGTGGGCGTGCACCACGTCGGCACCGCGCAGCAGCGCGCGCAGCCGCGCCACGGCCTTCGCGTCGTTCAGGGGACGGGGGCGGTCGGCCAGATCCACCGCCGCGAACCGAACACCCTGGCGCTCGAACCCGAACGTCGCCTCGGTCTCGGCAGGACCGCACACCACCACGCGCGCCCCGCGACCGACCAGCCCCGCCGCGACGGACCGCACATGCCGGCCCACCCCGCCCGCGCTGGTGCCGAGGACCTGCGCCACCCGCAGGCCGTCCAGGTCCCTGCCCGCGCTTCTCGGGGCGGCGCTCCCCCGGGCGGCCATGTCCGATTCCGTCATTGTCGCGCGACCTTCCGGCTCAGGACGGCCCGCAGATCCCGGCCGTCGATCACGAACGCGAGCGCCGCGAACACCGCCGCGGCGGTCAGGGCGGCCAGCGCCGCCACACCGATGTTCCGCACCTGGCCCCCCGTGCCGAGGACGGCGGCGGCCGCGGCGCCCGCGGCCCCTCCCGCGACGCCCCCCGCGATCCCGGCGGCCAGCGCGCGCGGCACGCCCCGCACGGCGCCGCTCCCCCGCGCCCGTACGAGCGTGGCGAGCAGCAGCACCCCCGCCAACGTCATGCCCGCGGCGTTGCCCGCTCCCAGCGCCGCCACCACCCACTGCCGCTCGACCGTGAGGACGAGCGCCACGTCGGCGGCCATCACCGCCGCCCACCCCGTGACGATGGCGACGGCCCCCATCCTGCCCCGATGGCAGGCGAACAGCACCCGCTGCAAGTGTGCGACCAGACCGTACCCCAGCAGGCCGGGCGCGAAGGCGAGAACCGCACGGGCCAGCACCTCCTGCTGACCGGACAGGCCGGGGTTGAAGACCGCCGCCACAGGGACCGCCACCGCGCCCAGCGCCGCCGCCCCCGCGCACGACACCAGGATCACCGCGCGCGTCGTGGACGCCGTGATCCGGTCGAACGCGGCCGCCTCCTCCAACCGCGCCGACAGCATGGGGAACGCACTGGTCGCGATGGGCACGGCCAGGATCGCCCAAGGAAGCAGATACAGCGCCCAGGCGTACTGGTAATTCGCCAAGGCACCGCCCGTGCCCTCATAGCTCAGCCGTACGACCAGCAGTGCCGACAACTGCTGCGCCACCACCGTGGCGAGCCCGGCCAACGCCAGCCGCCGTACCTTCCGGGCCACGCCTTCGGGGAACCGCAGCGCGGGACGCAACCCCAGCCGAAGCCGCCACGCCGCCACACCCGCCGTCACCGCCATCGCCACACCGCCCAGCGCCGTCCCGATCGACAGCGTCAGCTCGGCCGCCGGCGGCAGGCCCGCCAGGTCGTTCTCATGCCCGCGGCCCAGCGGCGCGTACACCAGGTAGGCGCCGATCACCACCAGGCTCGACATCAGCGGCGCCAGCGCGGGCGCCACGAACCGGCGATGGGACTGCAACACCCCGTACAGCACCACCGCGACCCCGTACATCACCATCTGCGGCGCCATGATCGCCATCATGTCGCCGCCGACCGCGACGATCCCCGACCGCGAGCAGCCCTCCAGGTCGGTGCCCACCAGCAGGCGCATCAGGGGCCGCGACAGCACCGCCATCAGCGCCGACAGCGGCACCATCAGCAGCACGATCCAGGTCAGCAGCGCCGACGCCGTCCGCCGCACCGCGTCCCGGTCGCCGCGCTCGGCGGGACCGGCCAGCACCGGCACCACCATCCCGGCCAGCGCGCCGCCCGCCACGATCTCGTACACGATGCTGGGGAGCTGCGTCGCGGTGAAGTACGCCTGGCTCAGGCACGAGGTGGTGACGGTCTGCGAGAACGCGTAGGTCCTCCCGAACCCGGCCAGCCGCGACAGCACCGTGATCACCCCGATGATCACGGCCGCGCCGGCCACCCCTCCGGCCAGCCGGCGCAGCCACGGCGCCGCGCCTGATCCCGGGTCGGGGACGGGCGCGCGGGGCTCCGGGTCGGGAGCGGGCGGCGTGGCGGCGCCGGGGTCGGCGTCGAGGTCGTGGTTTCGGGTCACCGGGCTGGAGGCGGGATGATGGCCGGTCGGGGAGGGCCGGTCGGCGCGTCAGGACGCCGGGCCGGTGACGGCGCCGTCACCGGCGTTCACCGGACCCGCCTGCGGCGGCACCTGGACGGACGGGGACGGGCCCGGGGTCGCGGGAGGCCGCCGCCCCAGCATGTCCACCCAGTTCAGCACCGGGGTCTCCCGGATGACCTTGGTGAAGCTGACGAACTCGCTGGCGGCGTTCAGCCCGGCCAGGCCCGCCAGGACGGCGAGCCGCGGGCCGCGTCCCAGCCGGGTCGCGGCCAGGCCCAGCAGCGCGCCCAGCGCGTTGGAGCCGGTGTCGCCGAGCATGGCGCGTTCGGCCAGGTCCTCGGGGAGCAGCGCGGCGGCGGCGCCCAGCGGGGCCGCCACCACCGCCGACGCGGACGGGGACAGCGCCAGCGGCGTCCCCGCGATCAGCCCCACCTTGATCGCGCGCCCGGGACGCAGGTCGAACAGGTTCATCAGGTTGGCGGACCCCGCGATGATCGCGCCGTTGATCAGCGTGTCGAGAAGCCCGGCCGCCGTCCCGGCGGAGCGGGACGAGGCGGGCGGGCCGGCGACCGCCGCCGCCGCGAGCCCCGTCGCGCCGATCCCCAGGATCTTCACCGCGCCGCTGGTGACCTCACCGCGGGCCAGCGCGCCCAGATGCCCCTTGAAGCCGCGCGAATCCGCGGACCCGGCCAGGTCGTCGTACGCGCCGAGAACGCCCGCGCCCGCGCCCGCCAGCAGCGCGGCGGCGCGCATCCGGCCGCCGGTGCCGGGGGCCAGCAGCCCGGCCGCGGCGGCGCCCGCCACGAACGCGGGACCCTCCAGCAGCGTCACCGGCTCGCCCCGATGGTTGGTGCGGCTCCACGCCTCGGCACCGTCCAGCCCGTTCACCTGTGGGACCAGCGCGCGGTAGGCGGCCCGCGCCGCGACCGCGCCCAAGACCGTGCCCGCCACCAGGCGCGCCACGCGCCCGCCCGACGATCGCGATCGTGTCATGGGCTCACCCGTTCCCTCCGGCGGCGGGCACCGGCGAGGGCAGGTACCCGTTGACTCCCGAGCCCGTCCCGTACCGGCCGGACCGCCCGCTCAGCTCGTTCTGCAGCGCCAGGATCGTCACCACCTGGCCCGAGGCGGTGTCCACGGTGTCCTGGGACGACACAGACTTGACCGTGTCCGAGTCGCGCAGCGCCGCGATCAGCCCGCCCTTCTGCGCGGCGGTGGACGGCCCGCCGACCACCGTGCCGCGTCCCGTGCCGTCCAGGGCCGCCGCCAGCGCCAGCAGCGCCCGGTTGTCGGAGTCGCCGCCCTCGTAGGCGTACAGCGACGAGGGCGCGATCATGACGGCGAGTGTCGCATGCTGGCCGGGCTTGCCGCTGACGGTCACGTAACCCGCCTGCCGGAAACCGCCCAGGACGGACGCGGCCGAGGCGTCCTCCCGTCCCGTCATCGCGCCGTCCCGGGTCACCACGGCGGACGCCAGCACCGCCGCCGCCTTCTCGTAGGGCCCCGAGCCCTCCGGGAACGCCATCGCGGGCGGCCTCAGCTGCGTGGCCAGCTCGTCGATGGTGCCGGTCTGGTTGTCGTCCAGGAACTTCTTCTGGACGGTGACACGGCCGGTCACGGTGGCGCCCGCGCTCTTGGCCAGCGCGCTGAGCTGCTCGATGCTGTCGTTGCTCGCCCCGGGCGTCTCCACGAACACCACCGACTGGCCGTTCAGCCGGTCCGCGACCAGCTGCGGGCCCATCGCCCTGGCGAAGCTCTCGTCGCCCTTGAGCTGGGCCTCCATCCGGGCCTGCGACTGGCGCAGCTCCTCGTTGCTCCTGGCCAGGGACGAGGTCTGCCGTTGCAGGCCCTTGGTCACCGACTGCGACAGCGTGGTGGAGCCCAGGATGATGCCCAGCGCCAGCGCCAGGAAGATCGCGACGATGGAGACGAGGTGGTAACGGAAATCGATCACGTGAAGAGTCCGGTCAGCCAGAAGACGAAGGCGTGCCAGCGGTCCGCCAGCAGCGGCCGGATCACGTCGCCCGCGGGCGACATGAACACGGCGGTGGTCATGGCGATGAACGCGCCGAGCACCAGGAACAGCAGGGACGAGGTGGAGATGCGGCTGCGGTAGAGCTGGCTGACGCCCTTCGGCTCGACCAGCTTGCTGCCCACCCGCTGCCGGGTGAGGAAGGTGCTGGCCATCCCGGCCCGGCCCTTGTCGAGGAACTCCATCATGTTGGCGTGCGTGCCGACCGCGACGATGAGGGTGGCGCCCTTGTCGTCGGCGAGCAGCATCGCGATGTCCTCGCTGGTGGCCGTGGCGGGGAACACCACCGCCTCCCGGTCCAGGGCCTTCACCCGTTCCAGGCCGGGCGCCCGGCCGTCCCGGTAGGCGTGCACGACGATCTCCGCGCCGCAGGTCAGCGCGTTGTCGGAGACCGAGTCCATATCGCCGACGATCATGTCGGGCCGGTAGCCGGCCTCCAGCAGCGCGTCCGCGCCGCCGTCCACCCCGATCAGCACCGGGCGGTGCTCGCGGATGTAGGGGCGCAGCACCGCGATGTCCTCACGGTAGTGGTAGCCGCGCACCACGATCAGCGCGTGCCTGCCCTCGATCCTGGTGCGCACGTCCGGGACGCCGATCCCGTCGATCAGCAGGTCGCGCTCGTGCTTGACGTACTCCACCGTGTTGAGCGCGAACGCTTCGAGCTGGTGCGACAGGCCGGCCTTGGCCTCGGTGAGGGACGCCTCGACGGTCGCGGCGTCCTGCGCGGTGCCCTTGGCGACGACCTCGCCGCCCCGGTACACCACCCCGTCCTCGATCCGGACCACGTCGCCCTCGCTCAGCCGCGCGAAGATCTCCGGGCCCACGTCGTCGATCAGCGGGATGCCCGCGTCGATCAGGATCTGCGGCCCCAGGTTCGGGTACCGGCCGGAGATGCTGGGCGCCACGTTCACCACGGCGGCCACCCCGCAGGACACCAGCGCCTCGGCGCTGACCCTGTCGAGGTCCACATGGTCGATCACGGCGATGTCGCCCGGCTGCAGGCGCTTGGTGAGGTTCTTGGTGCGCCGGTCGAGCCGCACCGTGGCGCCGTTGCGGCCGTCCTCCCGGCCGGGCCGCCAGACCAGCGACCGCAAGGGGCGGCGCCGCCCGGGAAGCCTCACCCGCTTCAGGCCGCCGTTCCACCGCCGCCCGGTCGTGCCGGTGCCGTCCGTGGTGCGTGTGGTCCCGCCGGTCCGGGTGATCTCGGTCGTCTCTCTGATCCCGGTGGTCTCGGTGATCCCGGTGGTCTCGGTGATCCCGGTGGTCTCGGTCGCGGTCCTCCCGGCCGTCAGGTCGGCGCCGGGGTCCGTCTCCGGCTCCGCGACGGGTCGCTGACCTGCGCGCTCGTGCGGCCCGGGGCGCTCGGACGGTTCCGGCGGCCCGGGCGGGCGGGAGCGCCGCTCGGTGATCGGAGACGGGTCGTTCATCACTGCCATCCTGCCAGAGCGCGCGAGCGGACTTCCGCAACGACGAGCGATCAGGCGTGTTCGCTCGCGCACCCTCGACCGCGATCGGGACGTTCCCCGGCGGGGCGGCGCGCTCGGGAAGGCTCGCCGGGATCGCCCAGTGCGTTTCGACGCCCTGGGAGCCGCCCGGGTTCCCCGGCGGCGCCGGCCGCGGCCCCGGCGAGGTCGTCCGGACAGGGAGGCTATCGCTCCTGGGCGGCGAGTTCGAGCAGTTCCTCGGCGTGGGCGCGGCCGAGCTCGGAGTCCTCCAGGCCGGCCAGCATCCGGGACAGCTCGCGCACCCGCCCCTCCCGGTCGAGGGCGGTGACGCCGCTGCGGGTGACGGTGCCGTCGTCGGACTTCTCCACCAGCAGATGCTGGTCGGCGAACGCCGCGACCTGCGGAAGGTGTGTGACGACGATCACCTGGGCGTTGCGCGCGAGCCGTGCCAGGCGCCGCCCGATCTCCACGGCGGCCTTGCCGCCCACACCCGCGTCGACCTCGTCGAACACGAACGTCGGCACGGGGTCGGCGCCCGCGAACACCACCTCGATCGCCAGCATCACCCGGGACAGCTCGCCGCCCGAGGCGCCCTTGTGCAGGGGCAGCGGCTTGGCCCCGGGATGCGGGGCGAGCCGCACCTCCACCTCGTCCGCGCCGTGCGGTCCGTACTCGCCGGTCGGGGTCACCGCGACATCGACCCTCGCGTGCGGCATGGCCAGCGCGGTCAGCTCCTCGGTGACGGCGGCGGAGAACCGCTCGGCCGCCGCGGTCCGGACCGCGGTCAGCTCGGCCGCCTCCCTCTCCAGCCGTTCGGTCAGCTCGGCGTGCTCGGCGCGCAGGCCCTCGATCCGGTCGTCGTCGCCCTCCAGCTCGGTGAGCCGCGCCGCGGCCGTCCGCGCCCACTCCAGCACCTCGTTCAGCGACTGCCCGTACTTGCGGGTCAGCCCGGTCAGCTCGGCGCGGCGCTCCTGGACGACCGCCAGCCGCGCCGGGTCGGCGTCGATCGACTCGGCGTAGGCGGCCAGCTCGGTGGCCACGTCGGAGACCAGGTAGCCGGCCTCGGCGAGCCGGTCGGCCAGCGCGGCCAGGGCCGGGTCATGGTCGCGGACGGCGTCCAGCGCGTTGCGCGCGGTGCCCAGCAGGCTCACCACGTTCGCGGCCTCGAACGCGGCGGACGGGTCGCCCAGCAGCGCCTCGTGCGCGCCGTCGGCGGCGCCGCGCAGGGCGTCGGCGTGCCCGAGCCGGTCCTCCTCGGCCGCCAGCTCCTCGTCCTCGCCCGGCTTCGGATCGGCCTTCTCGATCTCCTCCAGGCCGAACCGGAGCACGTCGGCCTCCTGCCGCCGCTCCTTCGCCCGGGTCGTCAGCTCCTCCAGCAGCGCGGTGACCTTGCGGTGCCGGTCGTAGGTCGCGGTGTAGGCGCGCAGCGGCCCGGCCACGGCCTCGCCCGCGTACCGGTCCAGCGCGCCCCGCTGGCGGCCCGCCTGCAGGAGCCGCTGCTGGTCGGACTGGCCGTGCACCGCCACCAGCTCGTCCGCCAGGTTGATCAGCAGGCTGACCGGGACGGACCGGCCGCCGAGGAAGGCGCGGGACCGGCCCTCGGCCGACACCGACCGGGTCACGATCAGGGCCCCGTCGTCCAGCTCCCCGCCGGCCTCTTCGACCCGCTCGGCCACCCGGCCGCCCGGTTCCACCACGATCCGGCCCTCGACCGTGGCCCGCTCCGCGCCCGGCCGGACCCGCTGCGGGTCGGCGCGGCCGCCGAACAGCAGTCCCAGGCTGGTGACCACCATGGTCTTGCCCGCCCCGGTCTCACCGGTGACGACGTTGAACCCAGGGGACAGATCGAGCACGGCCTCGTCGATCACACCGAGGCCCTCGATCCGCACCTCATCGACCATCGGACGCACCAGCGTCACAACCCCTCGCAAAACCAGTCCCGGTATGGCGCCTCGGTGGTGAGGTTATCGCCCCTCCAGGCCCCGCGGATGTCCGCCCAGGTCACGGCCGTCCGGCAGGATCGTCCCGGCCCGGGTCGTGCAGCGGGGGCGGCGGGACGGCGTCGCGGACACGGCTTCGCCCGCGGCCGCGCCAGCCCGTCACCGGCAGCCCGAACTTGGTCACCAGCCGGTCGGTGAACGGGATCGGGTGCAGCCGCGCGAGCCGGACCGGCTCGGCGCCCCTGCGCACCTCCACGCGCGCGCCGGGCGGCAGGTCGAGGGTGCGGCGGCCGTCGCACCACAGCACCGCGCGCGGCGTGTCCGGCAGCACCTCGATCGCCACCGCCGACCGGGGCGACACCACCAGCGGGCGCGCGAACAGGGCGTGCGCGCTGATGGGGACGACCAGCATCGCCTCCACCTCGGGCCACACCACCGGGCCGCCCGCGGAGAACGCGTACGCGGTCGAGCCGGTCGGGGTGGCGCACACCACCCCGTCGCAGCCCCAGGCCGACAGGGGGCGGCCGTCGATCTCGGCGACGACCTCCAGCATCCGCTCCCGTTCGGCCTTCTCCACGGTGACCTCGTTCAGGGCCCAGGTGTTCCAGCCGCCGCCGTTCAGCCGGACCTCGACGTCGATGGTCATCCGTTCCTCGACCTCGAAGCGGCGGCTGACGACCCGGTCGACGGTCGCGGTGAGGTCCTCCCGCTCGGCCTCGGCCAGGAACCCCACGTGCCCGAGGTTGACCCCGAGCAGCGGGGTTCCGGCGGGCCGCGCCAGGTCGGCGGCGCGCAGCAGCGTCCCGTCGCCGCCGAGCACGATCACGACCTCGGCCTCCTCGGCCGCCGCGTCGCCCGGCCGGACGTCCACGTCGGCGCGGCCGATGTCCCGTGCCTCGTTCTCGAGCATCCGCACCGTGATGCCCGCCTGGGTGAGACGCTCGATCACCAGCTGCGCGCTCCGCACGGCCTCGGGCCGTCCCGTATGGGTGACGACCAGCACCGATCTCTCACCCATGCACACGCTCCGTTGTAACGTTCACGCCCGCTTCTACGTCCGGCACGGCGCTCAGGATCACTGCGGCCCCTCGGCGACCGCGCGTTCCAGGTCGGCCTCGTCCAAAGGCGGCGCTCCGGCCCGCAGCCACAGGAAGTACTCCACGTTCCCGGCCGGGCCGGGAAGCGGGCTCGCGGTCACTCCCAGCACGCCCAGGCCCAGGGTCGCCGCGTGCTCCGCCACACCGCGCACCGCGTCGGCCCGCAACCCGGGGTCGCGTACGACGCCGCCCGCGCCCACACGGTCCTTGCCCACCTCGAACTGGGGTTTGACCATCATCGCGTAATCGGCGCCCGGCTCCACGCAGCGCCGGATGGGCTCCAGCACCAGGCGCAGCGAGATGAACGACAGGTCGGCCACCACTAACCCCGGCGGCTCCGCCTCGGGCTGCCCCAGCATCTCGGGGGTCAGGTCGCGGACGTTGGTCCGTTCGAGGACGGTCACCCGGTCGTCGGTGCGCAGCGACCAGGCGATCTGGGCCCGTCCCACGTCCACCGCGTAGACGTGCGCGGCCCCGGCCCGCAGCAGCACGTCGGTGAACCCGCCGGTGGACGCGCCCGCGTCGAGGCAGATCCGGCCCGCGACCTTGAGATCGGAGAACGCCTCCAGCGCGCCCGCCAGCTTGTGCCCGCCCCGCGAGACGTACTCGGGACCGGCGTCGGCGGTGTCCACGACGATCGCCGCTCCCGCCTCGACCTGCGTGGCGGCCTTGCCGGCCGGCCGCCCTCCGACCCGTACCCGGCCATCGGCGATCAGTTCGGCGGCGTGCTCGCGGGACCGGGCCAGGCGGCGCCGGACCAGCTCGGCGTCCAGCCTGCGGCGCGTCATGTCCGCCGACCGTGCCCCTCCGGCGGCGCGCCCTGCCCTGCCATGGCCGTCCGCCACGCGCCGGCGGGCCGGGGGACGGGCGGCCGGGGCTCCTCCTGCTGGTCCGCGGAGGCCAGCAGTTCCTGGAGCCGCTGATGTATCTCCTCGAAGACCGCCACGTGCTCGGCCACCGGCGCCGTGTTCAGCTCGCCGAGCCGGGCCAGCACCTCGTCCACCCGGGGGTCTCCGGTCGGCTCCACCACCACCGTCTCGCCCGGACGCGGGGACGGGATCACGGGCGTCGCGGGGGGCGGGCCGGGGAGCCTCCCGGCGCTCTCCGTACCGGCGGGTGGCGGGAAGGGCGGGGGCGGCTCCTCCACGGGCTCCCCCGCCGCCTCGTCGGACATGCTCGTCTCCTCCCAGAGGGCCCCATCAAAGGCTCCATCGAAGGTCTCATCGTCTATGGCGAGTCGCTTCGGGCCCAGTCAGAACGCTACCGTCCCTTCACGACATCGTTGTCGATCGAACGGGGAACAGCCTGACCATGGCGAACGAGGAGGAGTGCCGCGGCGCGCTCGACCGGATCTCGCGGCGTCTCGCGGAGGTGGACGGCGACCGGCTGGCCGAGCACATCGTCGAGCGGACGATCAGCTGCCGGATCACCGATCTGCGGCTCGCCTACCTGACGAGGATCCACGCGGGCGGCCTTGACCCGTTCGAGCTCACCGACACGCCCGAGGACGCCCAGGTCAGGCTGACGGTGGCGAGCGACGACCTGGTCGCGCTCGCGCATGACGAGCTGAACCCCGCCAAGGCGTGGGCGAGCGGCCGCCTCAAGATCGAGGCGAGTTTCCTGGACCTGCTGCGGCTGCGCAAGCTGCTCTGACCGCTCCCCGTAAGGGGAACGAAGTCAATGCCGGGACGGGCCACCGTCGAACAGCCGCCGCAGAGCCGTGCTCAGGGCCGCCGCCGGTGGCGGTATCTCACGGCTCCAGGCGGCTCCGGCCAGCGCCCTCAGCCCGTCGTAGGCATCGCCGTCGCCGGTCAACTCCACCTGGTCACGCTTCCAGCGGGCCGTCCAGCCCGCGCAACGGAAGCCTCCGTCCTCGACCCTCACCCCCGGATGCGGGACGAGCAGGCCGGTCAGGTCAGGGGCGAGATAGGTCGGGCGTTGATGAGGCGGGGCGGTCAGGACGTCCATCGGGTCGGTCACGCCCGTGAACACCAGCAGGCTGTCGGACCCGCCGTTGTAAGCGCCCTCGATGTCGGTGTCGAGCCGGTCGCCCACCACCAGCGGCCGCCGCGCACCCGTACGCAGGGTCGACTCATGGTGAAGGATCCGCTCGGGTTTGCCCGTGACGATGGGTTCCACCCCGGTGGCCGCGGTGATGACCCTGAGAAGCGCCCCATTGCCGGGCTGGATCCGCCCGCCGCCTCCGGGGATCGTGAGGTCCCCGTTGGAGCCCACGAACAGCGCACCGTCCCGTACGGCCCTGGCGCCTTCCGCGATCAAGCCGTAGGACAGCCTGGGGTCGTACCCCTGCACCACCGCGGCAGGGCGTTCCGAGGCCACGGACACAGGTCGCAGCCCCTGCTCGTACAGCGCCTGCCGCAACCCCATGCCACCGACGACCAGCACCTTGGAACCCGCGGGCAGCCGCTCCGCGAGCAGGCGAGCCGCCGCCTGCGCCGAGGTGACGACGTCCTCCGCCCCTGCGGGCACGCCCACGTCCGTCAGGATCGACGCGACCGCCGAGGGCGTCCGCGAGGCGTTGTTGGTGACGAACGCGAGCCGCTGACCTGCGGCACGGGCCTTCTCCAGCGCTTCGACCGCTTTGGGGACGGCCTTGTATCCGATGTAGACGACACCGTCGAGATCGAGCAGGGCCACGTCGTAGGTCTCATTCAGCGGGCGGTCACTGCTCTTCATCGCGTCCATCGCGGCATCGTACGAAAGGCCCCGAGAGCCCTCCTTAGTGCACCCTGCTCACCAGCCTGCTCACCAGGCTGCTCACCGGCGGAATTTCAGCGTGGCGCGGGCGTGACGCAGCGCGTTGGCGTAGTCCTTGTTCTCCGGGCGCATGGCGGCGGCGAGCGCCAGCGGTTCCACCGCTCGCTCGAACTGGCCTAAGCGGCTCAGCGAAAGACCCAGGCCGAACAGGGCGTAATCCTCGGCCGGGTCCTCCTCGACGATGCTCCGGAAATTGTCGGCGGCCTCCTGGAACTGCCGCGCCCCGTACTGCGCGCGGGCCAGGGCCTCACGGATCGAACGCGAGCGGGGCTCCGCCTCCGCCGCCCGCGACAGCACCTGGACGGCGGCCGCCGCGCTCCCCGATCTCAGCAGCCGCAGACCACGCGTGTACCACTCGTACACCCCGCCGCCCGGCCCGGCGGGGTCGGGATGCCCACTCGGATCGCCGCCGGTGGAATCGTCCGCCCGTCCCGATCCTTGAACCTTCATGTGGACCTCCCATCGGACGCCGAGCATCCCTCGCTGGCTAGCATGCCCACGGTGGACGGCGATCTCCCCTCCGGGCCGACTCCGGAGGAGTTCAGCGCCCGGATCTTCGGGACGACGGCCCCTCGCTCCGGGGCGGGCCTTGAGCTGGCGCCGTTCCGCGGCGTCCGGTTCGCCCCCTCGATCGACCCCGAGGCGGTGACCAGCCCCCCGTACGACCTGCTGGACCGCGAGCAGGTCGAGCGGCTGAAGGCGGGCGGGGGCCACAACATCGTCCGGATCACGCTCCCCACCGACTACGGCGAGGCGGCCGCCACCCTCCGGCGCTGGCTGGACGACGGGTCCCTCGTCCGCGACCCCGACCCGGCGCTCTACGTCTACGAGACCGCGGGTCAGCGCGGCCTCATCGGCGCCGTGGGCCTGCGTCCCGAGAGCGACCGGGTGATCCTCCCGCACGAGAACGTCTATCCCGGACCCGTGCGCGACCGGCTCGCTTTGATGATCGAGACCCGCGCCAACCTGGAGCCGATCTTCCTGGTGTACGAGGGCGGCGGGGACGCCTCGCAGATCATCGACGAGGCGGTCGACGGCTCACCGCTCATGGACTTCCACACCGGTGACCAGCGGCACCGGCTCTGGCGCATCACCGACCCGGCGCTGCACGCCCGTATCGCCGCGGACCTGGACCACCGGCAGGCCCTCATCGCCGACGGCCACCACCGCTACGCCACCTACCGGGCCCTGCAAGCGCGCCACAACGACACGCCCTTGGACAGCCCCACCCCGCCGAGGTCCGGCAACCCCTGGGACTACGGCCTCGCCCTGCTGGTCGATTCCACGCGTTACCCGCCCCACCTGGGCGCCATCCACCGCGTCCTGCCGAGCCTCCCGCCCGAGAGAGCCCTCCGGCTGGCCGCCAAAGCCTTCGAGACGACCCGGCTCTCCTGGCCGGAAGCCCTGCCCACCCTGAAGAGCGCCGATGGCCCGGCGTTCCTTCTCGCGGGCGGCGAGTCACCCTACCTGCTCACGAATCCCGCCCCGGCCTACCTCGAACGCACCATGCCCGCGCAGCACTCCGCACGCTGGCGCCACCTCTCCACGGCCGTACTGGACCACCTCCTGATCAGGCACCTCTGGCGGGTGCCCGAGGACGAACAGAGCGTCGACGTCGTCCACGACGACCCGCTGCTGGCCCTGAACCGCGCCCGCCACACCGGCGGCACCGCGGTGATCCTCAACCCCCTCAAGGTCGAGGAAGTCCTGGCCATAGCCGCCCAAGGCGAACGCGTCCCGCGGAAGTCCACCTCCTTCGGCCCCAAACCTCGGACGGGTCTGGTCCTGCGGCTCCTCTCCCAACCCTGACCGTGGAAGGCCCCGCGGATTGTGGATGGCCGGTCGGCGCGCGATGATCGCCGGATGGAGTCCACGGTCACACCCCTCGGTGGCGGCGTCTACGAGATCGACACGCGGATGGCGGGCTACCCCGGCATCACGGCGGGATACCTGATCCTTTCGGATCGGCCATGCCTGGTGGAGCCGGGCACGGCCGGTTCCGCACCGGTCGTGCGGCGGGCGCTGGACGAGTTGGGCGTCGGCGCCGCCGATCTGGCGACGGTCGTGGTCACCCACATTCACCTGGACCACGCGGGCGGTGTGGGCGACATCGCCGAAATGTATCCCGAGGCGCAAGTCGTGGTGCATGAGAAGGGCGCGCGGCACCTGGCGTCGCCCGAGCGGCTCATGCGCAGCGCCAGGATGGTCTACGGGGACAAGCTCGACACGCTGTTCGGCGAGCTGAAACCCACGGAACAGGCCAGGATCCACGCCGTCGAGGAGACCGGGGTCATCGACCTGGGCGGGGGCAGGCGGCTGGAGTCCTACTACTCCCCCGGGCATGCCAAGCACCACGTCGGCCTGCTGGACTCCCAGACCGGCGACCTGTACGTGGGCGATGCCGTCGGCGTCTACATACCGGAGACCAAGGATCTGAGACCGGCCACGCCACCCCCGGACTTCGACCTGGAGACGGCGCTCGGCTCGCTCCGCAAGTTCCGGGAACTGGGACCCCAGCGCCTGCTGTTCGCCCACTACGGTCCGGTGGCGGAGGTGGACGACACGCTGGAGCGGTCCGCGGAGGAGCTGAGGATCTGGGTGGACATGGTGAAGGACGCGCGGGACGCGGGCCTGGACCTGGACCACGCGGTGGCGATGGTGCGTGACCGCACCCGGGAGCGCTACGCCTTCGACTGGGACGCGGCAGACCCCGGGCAGACCGCGAAGTACGAGATCCTCGAAGGCACGGAGTCCAACGTCCAGGGCATCATGCACGCCCTGGACCGGCAGGACCGGTAAGGGCGAGCTGGGACCCAGTGCCGCCCGTCCCGAATCGGCCCCGGGCGGCGGCTGCGGGTCAGTAGCGGAGTCAGTGACCGGGTCAGTGGCGGAAGGGGCCGGTCACCTCGTAGGTGTAGCCGTCCGTGCCTGCGGACACGCCGCTCTCACCGCGCTGGGAGGAGAAGTACAGGCGGGTCCCATCGGGTGAGAAGGCCGGGCCGGTGATCTCGGACTCCTCGTGTCCGAGGACGCGCAGGAAGGGCGCGACCGTGCCGTCCGGCGTGATGAGGTTGATCTCCATGTTGCCGCCGTCCTCGGCGACGAACAGGTCCCCGGAGGCGGCGCCGGTGATGTTGTCCACACCCGTCAACGGCGGTTCTCCGCCGGTCACCAGGTCGTCGTCGTACGCCAGGTCGAGCCTCTGGGCGGCCGCGTCGTACGCCCAGACACGGTTGTCGCCCTTGGTGGTGAAGTAGCAGATGCCGTTCGTGTAGTAGCAGCCCTCGCCACCGTCGAACCGCATCGCTCCGGACACCTGCTCGCGGGTGGGCGTTATCCAGAGGCGGGGCGAGGGGACCCGCGCCCAGGTGACGGGGCCTGTGCCCGAGCCCAGCAGCACTTCGAGGGTGCCCTCGCTCAGGTCGCCCCAGGTCTGCGGACGGAACCGGTAGAAGCATCCGTCCGACTGGTCCTCGGTGAGGTAGATGACCCCGCGCTCTGGGTCGCAGGCGGCGGCCTCATGCTTGAACCGGCCCATGGCCGGGCGTGCCCTGGCCGGCTGCTGGCCGCGCGGGTCCGTCTCGTGCACCAGGCCGATGTCGTGCTCCTCGCAGGACAGCCACGTGCCCCAAGGGGTGGCGCCACCGGCACAGTTGATGCTGGTGCCGAGCAGGATGCGGTACGCGGACGTGACCGTGCCGTCCGCAGCGAAACGTATGGCGGAGGCGCCACCTACCAGGGGCACCTCGGAATTGCTGACATAGATCCAGCCGTCGCCATCGCGGAAGCACGCGCCGCCGTCCGGCGCGGGGTGCCAGATGTACCGCGTATTCGGCACGCGCCGCAGCGAGCGGGCGACGATGCGGCTGGTGAACCCGGCGGGGAGCTGAACGCCGTTCGCGTCGGCCGGCAGCAGGCCCCCGTACGGGCCGGGGCCGGGCTGAGCGGACCCGGCCAAAGCCCGCTGCCACAGCGCGCCCGAAAAGGCGGCCGTGCCACCGGCGACCGCGGCGGCCCTGAGGAAGACACGTCGGTTCAAGGGGGTGGGCATGACGCACCTCACGAGATCGTCCCGATTCCGAGGGAGTCGATCAGCGGTCGATGACCCCCTCACCCCCGAAATTCCACGACCTCGTGAATATCAGGCGAATCACCCAGACCGGTCAAGGCTTCCGTATCAAGGCTTCGTCTCAGGCGCCTGCTCGCCGGACTCCCCGTCGCCGCCATGGGCCGGAGGGCCGGCGGCGCCGTCCTCGGGCGCGTCCCGATCGGCCTCCTGCGGCTCCAGGAAGACCGTTGGCGCCTCGGGCACCTCCGGGGAGGGTTGATGGCCCTCGACCTCGCCCGGACCCGCCGGCGGCGTTTCTGGGGCCTCGACCGGCGGCGCCGCCTTGAACTCGATCGCGGTCGGGCCGGGAGCGTCGCGCTCCGCCCCGACGTCGCCGGGTTCCCGCCGCGCCGGATCACCGGCGTCCGCCTCAGCCTCGGCCGGGGTGCCGGGCGCCTCGGGGACGTCACCGGCGGCGGAACCCTCCTGAGACGGCGCCGCGTCGACGTCCTCGGGCTCGGCTCCTTCAGTGGACGCGGGCGCCTCGTCCTCGTCCTCTTCGGTGTCGAGGATGTGCAGCCCCTCAAGCTCCGCGTACCGTTCGGCGGCGTCGGTGTCGCCTTCACGGTCGGCCGCCGCGGCCCGAGCGAACCATTCGGCGGCCTCGTCCCGGCGATCGGCGTCCACCAACGCGTCGGCGTAGGCGTAGAAGAGCCGTGCCGACCACGGCCGCAACCGCCGGTCCCTGAGCTCGGGCACCTGCAACGTGACCACGGCCGCGTCGTACTGACCCAGGTCACGCCGCGCACCCGACTCCACGATGCGCAGCTCCACCCGCCCCGCCTGGTCGAGCTTCTTCGCCTCCGGCGCCTTGGCGAGGTCCAACGCGCGTTCGGGGCGCCCCAGGCCGCGCTCACAGTCCGCCATGATCGGGAGGTAGGAGTCCTCCGCCGTGCTCAGGCGGCGAGCCGCCCGCAACTCGGCGAGAGCGTCCGCCCACTCCCCCGCGTGATACGCCGCGATGCCGGTGGCCTCACGCACCAGCCCGACCCGCGAAGCGACACGGCGAGCCGCCTTGGCGTGCCGGTACGCGGTCTCGGGATCCTCCTCCGCGAGCCGTCCCGCCATCACCAGGTGACGCGCGACGCGCGACGCCAGGTCCCGGGGCAGCGTGCGCAGCTCCTCCCGCGCCTCCGCGTCCAGTTCCTCACCGGTCACATCATCGGGCAGCAGCGGGTCGTCGTGCTTCGGCGCGGGCCGTTCCTGCGCCTGGAAGCCCTCACGGCGCCGCGAGGGCGACGGGCCATGGGCACGCTTGCCACCGCCCCCTTGCCCCTGCCGAGGACCGCGCGCACCGTAACGCTTGTCACGACCGCCCTCGAAGCGGCGTCCGCCTCCAGGACGGTCATCACGGCGCGGCCGGTCGCTCCGTGGCGGCCGGTCATCGCGACTCTGCCGTTCCGGACGCTCGTAGCGGTCCGTACCGCGCTGCCGGTCGTCCCGCCGAGCGGAGAAATCGCGCTGGGGACGGCCATCACGCCCCCTCGGGCCGCCCTCGGAAGCACGCTCGTCGCGGCGTCCTGGGCGGTCGTCCCTGCGGGACCTGTCATCTCGCGAAGGGCGGGCGGCACCGTCCCTACGGGGCCCGCCACTGCGGCCCTTGAAGCCGCCACCGGTCGGGCCTCCTTGGGGGCGCCGCTGGAATCCCCCGGCTCCCTGGGGACCGCCTGCGGGACGCTTTCCACGCGGGCCTCCAGTGGGAGACCCATCCCGTCCACGGGATCCGGGCTGCGCGCCGCCCGAGCCCTGGCGCTCATCCGGACGCCTGAACGGCCGGTCAGGTCGGCGGTCATCCCGCCCACCGCGCTGACGGTCCTTCCAACCACCGCCCGAACCAGGACGGCCCGTGCCGGACGAGCGGCCCCGGTCGCCACCAGAGCCGCGGTCCTGCCTGCCGCCGCCCTTGCGGTACCCAGGACCGCCATTTCGGGCGTCGTTCCCGCGGCGAGGTGGCTTACCCCGTCCCCCGTCGTTGCCACGCCGCTCGCGGTTCTCGTCGCTGCGGCCGTCCTCTTCCGCGCTCATCACGTCCGTCACTGTTCTCGGTGGTTGTAGACCTGCGCCTCATTCTGGCAGGTCCAAGACACGCGTCGAGGGCCGCCCCGAAAGGGGGCGACCCTCGACCAATATAT
>NZ_JBIMPP010000018.1:0-123128 GCF_043906805.1 Actinomadura sp. SCN-SB
CAGGTGCAGCCGGTGGTCGCCACGAACACGATCGCCGCCGGCACCTGGCGATCGTCGGCGCGCCGTCGTCCGCCTCCCTGAGGACGGGTCGGCGCAGGTGGCACGACCCGCTGGAACAACTCCCACAACTCATTAACCTCGATCTTTCATGGCGCCGGTCAGGCCGCGGAGCGGCTTGACCGGCTTGTGTTTTGTGGCGTCGGTCAGGCCGGTGGCCCGGATGTCGCTCCGGGTGGGCGGGGTTCCACGGGCCCTTCTTGTCTCCTTCCTGGTGTTGTCGGGCAGGTTGGTGCTGGTCAGCCGGGGTTGGTAGTGCCGCGAGCCGGGCAAGGGCGTCGGTGATGATGCTGGTCCAGGGCCAGTGCTCGGACAGGCGCAGGATGCGGCGGCGTCCGGTGGTGACCAGCCGACCGGCTGCGTGCAGCAACCGGAGCCGCAGGCGGCGAGGTTCCCAGGATCGGGCGGGACCGGTCAGGGCGAGCATCGGCATCCAGGCCAGCAGGTCCAGCGCGATCTGCACGATCTCCAGCCAGATCCGGTTCTGTGCGGTGCGGTGCAGGGGGAGGTTGCGCAGGCCGGTGGCGCGGGCGGCGTCCAGGGCGTGCTCCTGTTGCTCCTGGTACTCACCGGCGGGCTCGGCACGGTGGCGCTGTACGGTCTGCTCGCCGTGCTGTCGATCGCGCTCACCGCCCAGCGCCTCGCGTACGGCTCCGCCGTGCCACAACTGATCCCCAAGCAGTACATGGGCCATGCCAACGGCGTCGTCCAGTTCACGATGGGCGTCGCCAGGTTCCTGGTGCCGGTGGTCGCGGTGGGCCTGATAGCGGCGGTGGGGCTGGAGGTGATCCTCGTCGTCGACGTGGCCGGCTATGTCTTCGCCGTCGCCGTGCTCCTGGTGGTGCGCTTCCCCGCCACGATGCCGTGGCGGTCCCGGGAGAGCCTCATGAGCGAGATCAGGAACGGGTTCTCCTACCTGTGGCGGCGGCCCGGTCTGAGAGCCATGGTCGTCTACTTCTTCGTGCTCAACGCGTTCCTGGCCGCGGCCTTCGTGCTCATCTCGCCGCTCGCCCTGGCGTCCGGCGACCTCGCCGATGCCGGCTGGATCGCCATGATCGCCGGCATCGGCGCGACCGTCGGCGGTGGATTGATGGCTCTGTGGGGCGGCCCACGCCGGCGTCGCATGTACGGGATGCTGGTGGGCTCGCTGTGCTTCGCCGGGTTCTGCGCGCTGGCCGGTCTGCGCCCGTCGCTCCCCCTCATCGCGGTCGGCGTCTTCGGCATGTGCCTGACCATGGCCGTCGTCGACGGCATCTGGATGACGGTGATCCACACCAAGGTGCCGCACCGCTTCCACGCCCGGGTGATCGCGGTGAACCAGACGCTGGCCATGTCGACGCAGCCGCTCGGCTTCGTCCTGATCGCGCCGCTGGCCCCGGCGCTGTTCGATCCGCTCCTCCAGCCCGGCGGGGCCCTTGCGGGCTCGGTCGGAACCGTCCTGGGCGTCGGTGACGGACGGGGCCTCGGCCTGCTCTACGTACTGTGCGGGCTGTGCATCGCCGCCTGGACGGCCGCGGCCATGCGCCACCCCCTCCTGGCCCGTTTCGACATCGACGTACCGGACGCCGAACCGGACGACCTCATCGGCCTACGCACCATCCGCCAACGACCCACCGCGATGGACATCAGAGATCCTGACCAAGTCGTCGCGCCCGCGGCGGAGCCATGATTCAGGAAGAGCGGTAACGCGTGGCGAGTTCCGGGCTCTGCGCGCCGAAGGCTGCGAGGTCGGCCTGGAAGACCGCGTCGAGCAGGCCGGCGTCCTCGACGCCCGGGGCGCAGACGGTCTCGCCCAGCTCCAGGCCGCGCAGGCTCGCGGTCACGACGTCGTCGGGCGTCATACGGGGCACCGCGCTCATGTCGAGGCCCTGGCGCTCGTGGAACTCGGTGGCCACCACGCCGGGGCACACGACCTGGACCCGGACTCCCGTGCCCTCGAGTTCCGCGCTCAGGATCTGGGAGAACGCGACGAGGTAGGCCAGGCTTCCGCCGTAGACGGCGCGGCGGGGCATCTGCGAGTGCGGCGCGGGACCGCTGAAGGCGATCATGCCGGAGACGTTGATGATCGTGCCCTCGCCGCGCTCCTGCATGCCCGCGACGGCGGCGCGGGTGAGCATCGTGGGCGCGAGGACCTTGACGCCGACGAGTTCGGCGGCCTTGTCCGCCGGAAGCTCGGCGAGCGGCATGTAGTGGGCGACGCCCGCGTTGTTCACCAGCGTGGTCAGCGGCTCGTTCGCGCAGATCCGGGCCACCTCGTCGATGTCGTCGCTCCTGGACAGATCGGCGGTGACGACCCGTACGCCGACCTCCGGGTGCTCGCCGGCGAACTCGTCCAGCCGCTCCTTCCGCCGGCCCACAAGCACCAGGTCGTGGCCCTCCGCGGCAAGGCGTTCGGCGAAAGCCAGGCCGATGCCGGAGGTGGCACCGGTGACGAGTGCGAGCTTGCTCATCATCGTTCCTTTCCGTTCCCGGCCGTCGCGGCCGGGTCTCCTGAGGTCAGCGAATGCATCAGCCGGGACAGCCCATGTCGCGTTCGGTCAGCGCGCCGCAATCCACATCGGCCTCGCGCCCCGACACGGGACAGGTGTTCGAAGGGTGACCATCGTGTTCAGCAGGGTCCGGGCGGCGCTGGAGGCGCCGCCCGGCGCCAGCGCGCCGACCAGACGCCCGGGGCCATACCCAGCTCAGCGGCCAGATCCCTGAGATCATCGTGGCGGGCCCGCGCAGGACGTCCAGGGACGTGGACCGCCTCGGCGACGGCCGTGCCGTGGCCGCCCAGGCCGATGACACGATCGGTGTTCATACCGCCAGGTTGCGGCGGCACAGGACGACCAGCCAGACGCCTGGGCTTCCTAGGAATGCCGGTACCAGGCGGCGCCACGGGGCGGAACACTGGAGGGTATGAGCACGTCGGAATTCGGGCAGGCCCTGCGCCGGTGGCGCGGGCGGGTCTCGCCGGAGGCCGCAGGACTGCCTCCCGGCGGCCGGCGACGCGTCCCGGGCCTGCGCCGCGAGGAGCTCGCCCAGCTGGCGGGCATTTCGGCCGACTACATCACCCGCCTCGAACAGGGCCGCGCGATCAACCCGTCGGCGCAGGTCATCGAAGCGCTGGCCAGGGCCCTCGGCCTGTCGGCCGCCGAGCGCGCACACCTGTTCGGGCTGGGCGGACTCCAGCCGCCCGGGGCGCGGAGCGTGCCCTCCGAGATCACTCCCAGCGTGCGGCGCATGCTGGAACGGCTGACCGGCACTCCCGTCGCGGTGTTCGACGCGGCCTGGACACTGCTCGCGGCCAACACGGCCTACGCCGCCCTCATGGGTGATCCGGCGGGCTGGAACGAGCGTGAGCGCAACGGGGTGTGGCGCGCCTTCCTCGGCCTGAGCGGCCGGGTGCGGTCCACCCCGGAGTCACGGCACGCCCTGCAGGTGGCGCTGGTCGCCGACCTTCGCGCGGTCACCGCGTCCTACCCGGGTGACCAGCGGATCAAGCGGCTGATCGCGGACCTGCGCGCGCACAGCGACACGTTCGCGGAGCTGTGGGAGAGCGGTGTCGCCGGCCACCACGAGGCGGCCCGCAAGACGATCGTCCATCCCGATGTCGGCCCGGTGACGCTCGATTGTGACGTGCTCAGCGTGGCGGGCAGCGATCTACGCATCATGGTGTACACAGCGGATCCCGGCACCGAGGACGCCAAGCGCCTTGAACTGCTCACCATGCTCCACCAGAGCGACGGCGACGATCAGACGCTCCGCGACCTCGGCGCGCCCGAAGCGCAGGCCACCCTCAGCCAAGACCCCGAGTTCGTCCCTAAGTGACCCCAGCCACTGACACCCGGCCGGCCATCCGTACACCACTCCGCTGGACCGTGACCCCCCGGCGGCCTGTCTCTCCAGGCTCGCCATTGGACAGGTACTTAGCTAATTGCCATAATGCCTTAGTGCTGGACATGGAGCTGGTGAAGGCGCTGGCCAACGAGAAGCGCCTGCTGATCTTGGAGTGGTTGCGTGATCCGGAGCGGCACTTCCCGCCGCAGCGCGATGGCGATCTGGTCCGTGACGGGGTGTGCTCGCTGTTCATCGCCCAGAAGCTGGGGGTGAGTCAGCCGACCTGCGGTGAGCACCTGCGGGTGCTGGCCCAGGCCGGGCTGGTACGCGGCAAGAAGATCAAGCAGTGGGTCTTCTACCGGCGCGACGAGGACCGGATCGCACAGGCCAAGGAGTCGCTGAGCGGTGAGTGGTGAGATGGACGGCGCGATCGCGACCGCCGGCGGGCGGCGGGCCGGGCTCTATGAGCGGCTGATCGTGGACCTGGACGCCGCCGGGGCGCGCTACCGGCTGATGGACCACCCGCCCGAGGGACGCACCGAGGTGGTCAGTTCCTTGCGGGGACACGACGTCGCCCAGGCCGCCAAATGCCTCATCGTCATGGTCAAGATCGGTAAGAAGCGGACCCGGTACGTGCTGGCCGTGGTGCCCGGTGACGCCCGCCTGGACCTGGAGGCGGTCAAGGAACTCCTGGAGGGCACCTATGCCGCCTTCGCCGGGCGCGACAAGGCCGAGGAGCTGGCCGGCAGCCCCAGCGGCACGGTGCTCCCCTTCAGCTACCACCCCAGGCTGGAGCTCATCGCCGATCCGGCGCTGCTGCGGTCGCCGGAGCTGTTCTTCAACGCCGCCCGGCTCGACCGTTCGATCGCCCTCTCCACGGACGACTATCTACGCCTGGCCGATCCCCGCCTGGCCCCCATCACCACACCCTGATCCAGGTCGGGGACGTGTGGGTGCGGCTCGGAGTCATGCAGGGCCGGTTCCACATCGAGCTGGAGCACGCCGACACCGTTGAGCTGGGGCCCGCCAGGCGTTCACCGTCCCCGCGGGGATGTTGCGCCGGCCCGTCGTACCCGTCCGCGGCGCCGTCCTGATGATCGAAAAAGCCGGCGTCATCGCCACCGGCTCCGGCCTTTCATCCGGGGAATGTCGTCAGGTGGGCTTGGGCGGTCTCGCGGAAGGACGTGACGAGGGGGTCGGGGTCGCCGGGGCGGGTGGCCACGATGACGTGGCTTGGGTCGACGTCCTTCAGGGGGATGGTGGTCAGGTCGTCGCGCAGGGTTTCGGCACGGAGGCCGGCCGACACGATGGCGATGGCCTGGCCGGCGGCGATGATCTCCAGTTTGTCGTCCATGGCCTCGACCAGCGGGCCGTCCGGTGGGCGGCTGCCGTCGGGGCGGGGGTCGATGCGCCAGAAGGCGTTCCATTCCGGGTCGGACCAGCGGGGAATGGGCTCGTCGGCGATGTCGTCGAGGGTGATCGCCTCCTTCTCGGCCAAGGGACAAGGTCATCGCCGCCCTCGGCTGACGGCTCCCCACACGGCCGGGCGCCGCGACCGCTGCGCGGCGCCCGGCGTTCCGCGGCTGCGTTCGCGTGCGTGTGGTCCGGTGCTCGCGGTGAGGAGCAGGGCGACGGGGCGGCCTCCGGTGCTTACTGGGTCGGTGAGCCAGGTCGGTCGCCCTTCGCGGCGCGGCCGAGACGGATGGCCGAGATCAGGAAGAAGATGCCGCCGGGGATGGCATAGCCGGCCGCGTTGGTCAGCGTCGGGTCGTCCGCGGAGGCGGCGACGATGAACGAGCCACCGGCGAGCACGGAGATGGCGCCGCTGATGATCATCGGCCACTGGCCGCCCATCGCGCGGCGGGTGACGCCCACGATGAGCTGGACCAGGCCGGCCGCGATCGCCCAGGCGCCCCACACTGCCAGGACCGCCGGAATGCCTGATGCGCTCGCGATGCCCACGCCGACGGCGGCGGCCAGGCTGACCGCCATGTTCACGTACAGCAGGGCCGGCGATCGGGTGGTGCGCGACGCGCGTGCGTCGATGACGGCGGCGGCCACGTCGAACAGCGGATACAGCACGAGCAGGGTGACCGCGAGCGGGCCTAGTGTCGAGGCGGTCGTGAGCAGCGCGAGGGCCCAGGCGATGGCGAATCCGAAGCGAACGAAGTACAGCCGCCGCAGAGCGGACGCGGTCCCAGCGGTGTCGTTCATTGTGGTTGTGGTCACAGTGGTCCTTTTCAAGGTGGTGTGGCTTGCCGGCCACACGCACGCCCTAGGAAGAACGAACGTTCTATCTCTCAGCATCGTAGCGCACTGTCGAGACCGAACGTTCTATCGCTAAACTGTCCGCATGAAGCAGGAAACCAAGGGCCGGCCCTCCGAGGCGCGCTCCCGCCTGCTCGGCACGGCGACCAGGATCTTCTACGCGGAGGGGATCCACTCGGTCGGGATCGACCGGATCGTCGCGGAAGCGAAGGTGACGCGGGCCACTCTCTACCGGCACTTTCCCGGCAAGGAAGATCTCGTCCTCGCCTATCTGGGGGAGGTCGCCCAGGCCGAACGCGCCCAGGTGGAAGACGCCGTCAAGCGCGGGTCAGGGGCCGCCGGCGCCCTTCGGGCCCTCAGCGAGTCCATCGCGCAGGGCATCCGGTCCCCCGGGTTCCGGGGATGCGCCTTCCTGAACGCCGCCGCCGAATATTCCGACCCTGATCATCCGATCCGCAAGGCCGTCATCGCCCACCGGCAATGGTTCTTGGACACCGTGGCCGAGTTGCTGGCGCGCGTCGGGGAGGCACCCGCCGAACCCGCCGCCCGGCACTTCGTGATGCTGCGCGACGGCGCCATGGCCGCCGGCTGCCTCTTCGACCCGGAGCTGGTCTGCGACACCTTCCTTCGCGGGGTCGACGGCCTGGTGAAGGCCCATACCTCACCCGGCGACCCGGGTCCGGCGCCGGCCTGACCATAGGCGTGCGAGATGCTCGGCATACGGTCGGGCATGCCGGCGGGCATCGGTATCCGGCGTCCGGGTCGACATCGGCGAAGGATGCCGCCAGCGCGCATGAGGGCCTGCCGAAGCGAACCGCCCTTCGCGGAACCCGGCCCACCGCCGACCGGAAGGACTTCACGGCAGCCCACCGGCGCCACAGCCGGGCAGAGAAGCGGATCAGACCGAGATCGACCGGCCGACACTTGGAGGGGAGGCCGCCTTCCGAACCGCCGAAGGTCTCGGGGTAGCCCCAGTGCTCAGTGTGTTCGCCGGTCTGTACGGTCCCTTTCATGACGGACCAGTCACCTATACCGGGCAGGTGGCGGCTCAAGGTCGCCCTGGTCGGCGGGCTCGGCCTTGCCGCCATCTGGATCGCCGGGATCGCTCTCGGCGACCGCGTTCCCCCGTTGGACTCGTGGATCGTCGACCACCTGTATTCCCGGCCCCAGACGGTCCCGTCCGCGGTCGCCGCGCTGGTCAGCGGGGCCGGGACGCTGATCGCGCTCGCGCTGCTCCTGGCCGCCGTGTCGGATCTGCTGCGGCGCCGCCGGGCACAAGGCGCCCGGCTTCTCACACGCCACGCGGCGCTGCTCGCGGCGTGCCTTGCCACCCTGGCCCTCCAGGCGGTCTTCCAGCGTCCGGGGCCGCCCGTCACCGCGCAGGACTGGACCTACCCCAGCGGGCATGTCACCCTGCTCACCGCCCTGGCCTTCACCGCCTTCATGATCAGCAGGGAGCTGACGGCCGCATGGCGTGCCACCGTGCTCATCGCGGGCACGACGACGCTGGTCGCGGTGTCGGCCGGTCGTGTCACCCTGGGCGAGCACTATCTGCTGGATGTGGTCGCGGCGGTCCTCGCCACGCTGGGCGTCGGCCTCATCGCCGTCGCCGTCCTGAATCTCACCCGCGATCCGGGGCCGCCCCCGCGCAAGTCACGCTCGGCCGAGTCCTAGCGCTCGCGGCGATCACGCCGTGGATGCGGATGGGTGGCGCGGTAGGCGGCGAAACGCAGCGCTCGGGGTGTGGTGTCGACGCGAACGTCGGTGAAACCGGCGGCCTGGAGGCGGGCCGCCAGGGTGGCGGGGTCGATGGGGACCATGGTGTCGCCCAGGTGGGCGGCCCGGAACATCGGGCTGGGACGGCTGTCGCTGCCCGCGAAGACCCCGCCGGGCTCCAGGACGCGGTGAGCCTCGGCGAACAGCCGGTCCTGCAACTCGGGGGACGGGACGTGGTGGAGCATCGTGAAGCACACCACCGAGCTGAAGGCGGCCTCGTCGAAGGGCATCGTGGTGCCGTCCCCCGCGACGATCTCGGTGGAGCCGGTGCGCGCCCGCAGCCGCCGGGCCAGGGAGGGGTCGATCTCCAAGGCGGTCAGGGAAGCGGCCCGGCGTTCCAGCACCTGCGTGGTCACCCCGTACCCGGGTCCGATCTCCAGCGTCCGTCCGCCGAGGTCGACGCGTCCGAGGACCCAGGGCAGGAGCCTTTCCTCGACGGTTCGTCTCCAGCGGCCGGAGCGGCAGTACCACTGGTGAACGCGGTTCATCGCCATGCCGGTGACACTAGGGAGCGGCCACGGATGTCGGCTAGCAGGTAGAAGGACAATCGTTGTCGCCAACAGGACAGCCGGAATCGGACGTCATCGCACCGGATCCGATCGGCGCGATGGCAGTGTGGACCTACTCGCTGCCTCCCGGGGAACGTTTCGATCTGCACGTCCACCATGACTTCCACCAGCTCGCCTGGGCCGAGCACGGTGCGATGTGGGTCCAGACCGCCGACGGACTGTGGGTCCTGCCTCCGACACGGGCGCTCCTCATCCCCGCAGGGGTCGCGCACGTCACCGGGACGCACGGCCGGTCGCTGATGCGCAGCGTCTTCCTTCGCCCGCACGTCTGCCCGGTCGTCTGGGACGCGCCATCGGTCCTGGCCGTGCGGCCGTTGCTGCGGGAGTTGATCCGCTATCTGGCGGCTCCCGAGCTGGCGGGGGCGCCCCGCGAACGTGCCGAGGCGGTGCTGTTCGACCTGCTGGAGCCGGTCGACGCCGTCCCCTTGATGGTGCCGATGCCGCGCGATGCCCGCGCACGCGAGGTCGCCGAGGCGCTGCTCGCCGATCCGGCCGACCGCCGCACGCTGGACGACTGGGGCCGGACGACCGGGGCGAGCGGCCGCACGCTGGCCCGCCTGTTCGCGTCCGAGACCGGCATGACCTTCGGTCGCTGGCGGACCCAGGCCAGGCTTCGCGCCGCCCTGGCCCACCTGGCGGAGGGCGTACCGGTCACGGTCGTCGCCCATCGAGTCGGCTACGCCACCCCGAGCGCGTTCGTCGCCGCCTTCCACCGAGCCTTCGGCCTACCGCCCGGCGCCTACTTCGCCGGCACCTGACAGCCCTCGGACCACGGGATCGTTCAGCGGAGGCAGTCGTGGATCGCGCGGACATACGTCTCGGACCGGTCGGACCCGATGACGCCGGAACCCATCTTGTTCATCATGTAGCTGATCGTCGTACGGGTGTCGAGGTCCACGATGACCAGCGAACCGCCCCAGCCGCCCCAGTAGCAGGCGCGCCCCTGCGGTGCGTACGGAAGCGTCTGCGTCTCGGGAAGGGCGTAGCCGATGCCGAACCGGAGCGGGACGCCCAGGACGAGGTCGATGCCGTGGCTCTGCTCGTCGAAGATGAGCGAGATGGTCTCCGGCGAGAGCAGGCGCACGCCGTCCACGGTCCCGTCCAGCGCCAGTGACTTCAGGATCCGGGCCAGCGAGCGGGCGTTGCCGTGGCCGTTGAGGGCGCCCAGCTCGGCGCGCCGCCAGGCGGCGGTGTTGGCGGTCTCGGCGTTGAGCGGCGACCGCATCAGGGTCTTGTAGGCGGGGCCGTCCCGGTCGATCCGGTCCAGGTCGACGCTCTCCGCGGGCGGCGGCGTGACCGGCGCGATCCGGTCCCAGTCGGCCTCGGCCGCGCCGATGCGGAAGTCGGCGCCCAGCGGGCCGGCGATCTCGTCGGCGACGAAGTCGGTCAGGGACGTGCCCGCGCACCGGCGCACCAGCTCGCCGACCAGATGGCCCTGGGTCTGCGCGTGGTAGCCCGAGGCCGTGCCGGGTTCCCACCAGGGCGCCTGCGCGGCGAGCCGGCGCGTGGCCCGCTCGGTGTCGTACATGTCCTCGTGCCGGAACGGCGCCTCCCACCCGGAGACGCCGGAGGTGTGGCTGAGCAGGTGGCGGACCTCGATGCCGTCCTTGCCGTTCTCGGCGAACTCCGGCCAGTACTTGGCCACCGGCGCGTACGGGTCGAGCTTGCCCCGGTCGACCAGCATCAGGGCGGCGAGGTTGGTGACCATCTTGGTGGCCGACCAGACGTTGGTGATGGTGTCCTCGGTCCACGGCTCGCGGCGTCCGGCGTCGCGCCACCCGCCCCAGAGGTCGACGACGACGCGCCCGTCCACGTCGACCACGATGCTCGCGCCCAGCTCGTTCCCCGACTCAAGCTGCCGCTCGAACACGTTCCGGACTTCGGTGAACGCGGTGTCGCACCGCCCATGCACGTCCGCCATGGAACCGGCTCCTTCCTCGCCCAGCATGCGACAGAGCGTGCACCCGAAGCAGTGCTGCAACGTTTCCTCTAATTTGTTGCAGTTTGGCATCCGGTCCGGGTCCGTGCAACCCTCGGTCGGAGTGCCGGGAACCGGCCGACGAGAGGGGCATGCGCGATGACCGCACCGGGCGCCGCGGCATCCGGGCACACCGCGCTCCAGCGCGCGCTCGGGCAGGCACCGGGCCGCCGCCGTCCCACGGTGCTGGACGCCTTCGACATCGCGCGGCGCCGCTTCCGCGAGGGCAAGCGCATCGAGATGCAGAGCCTGGCGGACGAGGTCGGCGTCAACCGGGTCACGCTGTACCGCTGGGTGGGCTCGCGCGAGCAGTTGATCACCGAGGTCCTGTGGGCGGCCACGCAGAAGAGCTTCGCCCGCTACCGCGAGACGTTGCCGCAGGGCCCGCGGGCGGCGGCGGCGCTGACCAGGTTCGTGCGGGACGTGAACGAGCACCCGGGAATGCAGCAGTTGCTGCGCGCGGAGCCGGACTTCGCGCTGACCCTGCTGACCAGCACGTCCGGCGGTTACCAACGCCGGTATCTCGCCCTGGTGCGCGATTTGATCCTGGAGGACCGGGCCGCGGGGCTCATGTCGGACGAGATCCCGCTGGACGACCTCGCCTACACCGCCGTCCGGATCACCGAGTCCTACATCCACACCCGCGTCATCACCGGCGAGGAGCCCGACGCCGAACGCGCCGAAGCCGTCCTGCGCGTCCTGCTGCGCTGACGTCCAGCGGGACCGTCGCCTTGGAGAAAGTATTCTCACACCCGAAGACCATTACCGGAATGATGCCGAAGACGGAACCCTCTTGATCAAGAGAATGGGCGCGATTTAACCGTTCCGCGGCATGGAAGATGGCCGATAGGGGTTCGTTCATTAAGCGGTCCGAACCGCATGATTGTATTTCGGTATGGCGCGGAAGGACACGGTGAGCGGTGCCGCGGAAGGGGCGATTCCGGCGATCGGCGTGGTGGACGCCGAGGGGCGGCTGATCGGATGGTCGCACGGCGCCGAGGAGATCCTGGGCTACACCGCCGGCGAGATCCTCGGCCGTCCCGGAACCGACGCCCGGATGGAACGGGATCGCGACAGCCCGGTCTGGTCCTGGAAGGGCGGGACCGGCGATGAGAACTACCGGACCGGCGTCCTCGGCCTGCGCCACCGCAGCGGCGAGCAGATCCTGGCGCGCGCCGAGAGCGCCCGGATCGCCACCACGGACGGAGCGCCCGCCTGGGTGGTGGTGGCCAGACCCGCCGCCGAGGGCCCCACCGGGCTGTCGCTCCTGGAGCCCCTGCTCACCCGCGCGCCCGTGGTCATGGTCGTGTGGGACACCGATCTGGTGCCCATCTGGCGGAACGAACAGGCGCGGGACCTCGAACAGACCGTTCCCCACTTCGGAATCGGCCGGCCGCTGCCGGAAAGCGGCGACGGCGCCGACGCCCCGGTCCCTCCGGAGCTGGTCCGCCGGGTGCTCGACGACGGCGAGCCGGTGATCGACCGCGAATGCCGGTGGGGCCGGGCCGACCGCGGCGAGGAACGGATCTACTCGGCCTTCCTGTTCCGTGTCGAAAGCGTGGACGGGCGCGTGTTCGGTGTCTGCCTGATGGCCATCGACATCACCCACAGCCGCGCCCGCCAGCGCCTGGCCTTGCTGCGCGAAGCCAGCGTCCAGATCGGCACCACGCTCGACGTTCAGCGGACCGCCCAGGAACTCGCGGACCTGGCCGTGCCCGGCTTCGCCGACTACGCCACCGTCGACCTCACCGAAGCCGCCCTTCCCGGTTCGGTGCCCCTGGAACGGCTGGAGACCACCGAGGCGGGCGTGCCGCTGTTGCGCCGCGCCGGCCTCGCCTCGACCTACCGGGCCATCCCCGAGTCCCTGCGCCCGAACGAGCGGCCGGTGCTGTACGTGCCGGACTCCTCGCCCTTCAGCCGTGTCCTGACCTCGGGCCGTCCCCACTTCGAGCCGGTACTGGACACCTCGCCCGGGGCCTGGGTCGTCCGCGATCCCGAGCGCGCCAAGGTCGTCAGCGCCACCGGCATGCACTCGCAGATCATGGTTCCGCTGAAGGCCCGCGGCCGGCTCCTGGGGGTCGCCGCGTTCCTGCGTTCCGACAACCCGGCATCCTTCACCGAGGACGACCTGTTGCTGGTCGAGGAGCTCGCGGCCCGGGCCGCCCGCAGCCTGGACAACGCGCGCCGGTACACGCTCGAACGTGACACCGCCCTGGCTCTGCAACACCGGCTCCTGCCGCAGCGGCTGTCGGGCGGCGACGCCGTCGAGGTCGCCTCGCGGTACCTGCCCTCCGACACCCGGGGCGTGGGGGGCGACTGGTACGACACGATCGTGCTGCCCGACTCCCGGGTCGCCCTGATCGTGGGCGATGTGACCGGGCACGGTCTCGACGCCGCCGCCAACATGGGGCGGCTGCGGGCCTTCACCGAGGCGCTGACCTACCAGGACCTTCCGCCGGGCGAACTGCTCGCCCACCTCGACGAGGTGGTGACCCGCTTCGCGGAGGCCGAGGGCGAGGACGTCGTCTCCCCGGTCGCCGCCACCTGCCTGTACGCGCTCTACGACCCCGCCACCAGGCGCTGCGCGATCGCCTCGGCCGGGCATCCCCCTCCGGCGCTCGTCCACCCGGCCGGTGACGTCTCGTTCCCCGGCGTCCCCTCCGGCACCCCGATCGGGCTGGGAATGGGCGGCCACGAATCCCTTGAGCTGGAACTCGACGAGGGCACCCTGCTGGTCCTCTACACCGACGGCCTGATCGAACACCGCGAGTCCGACCTGGGCGCCGGCATGCGGCGCCTCGGCGAGGCCCTGACCCGGACCACCGGCCCGCTGGACCGCCTCTGCTCGGACCTGATCGGAACCCTGGTCGAGGGAGCCCCTCAGGACGACGTGACGCTGCTGATCGCGCGCACCCGCCGGTGAACCGCCCGCGATCGCCCGGTGCCGCCGAGGCGGCTCCCGAGGTCATGACCCGAGGCTCGCTTCACCCCGCCGCGCGCCGGCCGATCCTCAGGGGGAAGGTGCCGTGGCCGATGTCGGTGAGCCTGGCGGTGTTCGACGCGATGTACCTGTCCAGGTACGGCGAGCGGTCGCCCTGCGTCGGCACGTCGAACGCCGGGTCCTGCACGTCCAGGGTCAGCCTCGCGTTGGTGACCCTGATCGTGTTGCCCGAGGGCGTGTCGCGCCAGCGGCCGGTGTCGATGGTCCCGATCTGGACGCCCAGCCGGTGTCCCTCCCGGAAGGTCCAGTCGGTCGACTTCAGATCGAACGCGATCCGCCCCTTGCGCTCCAGCAGGGCGACGTTCTCGTTGAACATCGTGCCCGTGCCGTCCGGGGCGACGTCCCACAGGCGCACCATCACGTTCCCGGTCGCGCTCGCGTTGAGGGCGATCCTCGGCGTACCGGTGAGCCGGAGTGTGCCTGAAGCGGGCGTGGACCAGGACCAGAAGCTGTTGGCGGCGGCGGTCCCCAGCTTGGCCGTGTCCTTCTCGGTACGGGAGAGCGGCTCGACGCGCGGAGCGCGCTCCATGTCCCAGCGGCCGGGGTCGGCCAGGGTGGTGGCGCCGCCGTCATCGACGTACCGGCCGTCGGACAGCCGCGCGCCGTACGATGTCGCGACCACGGGCCAGGTCCTCTGGGCGCGCCAGCCTCCGAGGCTGTCCTCGATGGCGTACGCCGGGTCGGACACCGACGGGTCGACGCCGCGCAGGTACTTGTCGTAGAACCGCATGACCTCGTCGAACCAGCCGGAACGGCCCATCAGCAGCCGGCCGTTCGCGTCGGTGTCGTTGCCGCGCACGTGCTCCCACTGGCCGAGCCAGCCGCGTTCCGTGCCCCGATGGTTGCCGAGGTACTCCTCCATGTCCTCGGGCTTGGTGTTGGGCTCGATGAAGCCCTGGGTCACGAACAGCGGGGTGCTGGTGCCGCGGGCGCGGGCGGCCAGGTCACGGGCCTTCCAGTACGCGGACTTCGGGTCGGGTTCGTTGTTGTTGGCGAGGTTCTCGCTCAGGCACTCGGGATGGCTCTGCTCGTACGCCGCGTTCGACCTGTACCGGTCGCTGTCGTCGGCCATCGCGGGGATCGTCGCGATCGAGTTGTAGGCGTTCGGGGTGCCCGTGACGTTGGGACGCGGCACCTTGTTGCTGAACAGGTAGTTGTACATGTCCCAGACGGGCTCTTGCGCGACGACCGCCTTCAGGCTTTTCAGCTTGAGGTTGTTGCCCACCAGACCGGTGACGGCGTCGTACGACTTGCCGTACATGCCGACCTTGCCGGTCGACCAGGGGCGGGTGGCGGCCCATTGGACGGCGGCACGGACGTCCGCCTGCTCGCCCGGTCCGACCCAGTCCAGGCATCCGGTGCTGCCGCCGAAGCCGCGCAGGTCGACCATGACGAAGGTGTAGCCGCGCGCCATCAGGCGGGAGCCGTCGATGAAGTCCTGGAACCGCGCGGACGGCCCGACCCGCTCCCATCCTTCCGCTTCCGTCTGCCCGGCGTGCGCGAAGTAGGGGCCCACCGAGAGGATCACCGGCGTCTTGGCGCCGGGGGGCAGGTGCGCCGGGCGCAGCACGTCGGCGTGCAGTTCGACGCCGCTGCCGTCCGAGGACGGGAAGTACGCCTCGGTCCAGACGGCGCCCTCGGGGACCCGCGGGTTCTCCTCGTGGGTGACCCCGCTTCCGGCCGGTCCCGTCGCGGGTCCGGTCAGGGCGGTCGCGGGCGGTCCGCTGACGGCGAGGGCGGTGATGACGACCAGCGCGCCGGCCGCCGCGGCGGTCGACGCCTTCCCACGAAGGTTCATGACACTCCCGTGAGCCCGGCCCCCGAAACGGCGCTGTTTTGGATGTAATGGGAGAATAGCTACTTTTGCCGGGTTTGTCGCTCGTTGATCTCCATCGGCCGAGTTACTCCGCCCACGGGACATTCGCCGTAATCGCTCTCACCAGCGACGTTGGCTGATCTTGCCGAAGTCACCGCGTGTTCCTGGGAATTCGGGGATCCGAGGGGCCGGGCGAACGTCCAGGATCACCGTTCCGTGAACGGGATCCCGAGCGTCCGGGCGGCGTCGCGGGCGACGTTCGCCAGGGTGGCGGAGTCCGGGATAGCGGAGGACGCCGAGGAGCCCGCGGGGTCGTAGTGCAGCAGTGGCACGAACTCCCGGGTGTGGAAGGGATGCCCGATCGTCGGGTCGTTGCCGTGGTCGCCGGTGACGATCAGATGGTCGCCGCGCTCCATGGCCTCCAGGAGAGCGACCAGCCCGAGGTCCACCTCCCGCAGGTGGGCGCGGTACCGCGGCGCGTCCTGCTGGTGCCCGGCCAGGTCGGTCTCCTGGACGTTCGCCACGACCAGGGTGTCGGACGCGCGGGTGAGGGCGGTACGGGTCTCCTTCAGCACGTCGGCGGTCCCCACGGCGGGACGCCGCAGGGCGGCCGGGCACACGATGATGTCGGCGGCCTTGCCGATGAGCGTCACCGGCAGGCCCGCCTCGGCGGCGCGCGACGGGAGCTGCGCGGCATGGTCGATCTCGACGCCGAGGTGGACGACCTGGAGACCGTCGTTGAGGTAGAAGCCGGAGGCGGGGGTGTCCAGGCCCGCCGTCCCGCCCGTGCCGTGCCGGACGGAGCGCAGGATCGGCTCCGGGCCGCGGCCGCCGACGGCGATCACCCGGGACGTCGGGGCGATCCGGCGGACCGTGCGCGCGATGCCGAGGATCTCGTCGAAGGTGATGTCCTGGAGATCGCCGCTGACGTTCCAGCTCAGTCCGGGGTCGGCTTCGAGGTTGTCGCCGACGACGGCCCGCCCGTCCACGAGCAGCACCGGGAGGCCGTCCAGGGGACGCGCCTCGTGCCCGGCCGACCGGAGCGCCGACGCGACGGTGTCGATGTGGTCGCGGAAGAGGGCGGGAAGGACCGCGCTCATGTCGGTGCCCATCATCGTCTGGTGACCGGCGAAGGTGTCGGCTCCGGGGTAGCCCAGGGCCGACCGTCCCGCACGCGCCCCGGGGATGAGGGGGTCCGTCAGGCTTTCGTGGGGGTGCACCAGGCCGAGGCCGAGCGCGGCGAGGGTGGGAAGCCGGGGCGGGTCCACGTCCAGGACGTGGCCGAGGGTGTCGGCGGTGGCGTCGCCCTGTCGCAGGGCGGCGGCGTCCGGCATGGCGCCGATGCCGAGGCCGTCGATGACCAGGATGACGACGCGGCTCACCAGGGCCTGCCATGGGGGTCCGACAGGCCGAGGAGCCTGGGCTTGCCCGAGCCGACCCCCTGGAGGGCGCCGACCGCGCTGCGCGTCACGAAGATCTGCGTACGGAACGCGAGGACGACGGTGTCGCCCACGCCGACGGAGGCGCCCGCGGGCGGGGCGCCGAGCAGGCGGTAGTAGTCGATGTTCTCGGGTGGCGCGGACTCGACGGGGAGCGTGAACGGGCCTCCCGCCGAGGGGAACACCAGGGCGGACTCGGGACGCCCCCGTGGGTAGAAGCCGCCGCCGAAGATCGCCGGACGGCCGTCCGGCAGGATGTGCGCGACCTCCGAGACGTAGACCATCGCGGGGACCTCGGGCTGGTCGAGGTCGTCGGCGTGCAGCGGGGTCGTCGCGGTGAGCGCGTGACCGGGCTCGCCGTGGGTGACGCCGTGCGCGGCCAGCAGCGGGATGCTCGCGGCGGCCGTCGCGCTGGGGGCGCTGATGACGCCGACGGGCGCGCCCGCCGCCGCGAGCCGGGACGTGGCGGTCAGCAGGGTCCGCAGGTTGGGGGTGGGCGCGATGGCCTTGGCCGGCTCGTCGTAGAGGAGGCAGGGGAACGAGGTGACGCCGTCGAGGGACACGGCGTCCAGATCACCGATCTCCGCCGCGACCTTCTCGATGTCGGCCAGGGGGACGCCGCCCTCCTGCCCGGGGTAGAGGTGGTCGGTCTCGTCGACCACCCGGGCCAGCAGCGGCTGGGTGATGCCCAGCCGGGCGGCGGCGTCGGACACCGCGCGGGCCTGCTCGACGCCGAAGACGGTCACGTACCGGGGGCGCCAGGCCAGCACCCGGTCCACGGCGTTGAGCGGAAGCTGGACGAGATGGCCCACGTTGCCCAGCCCGGCACCGGCCCCCCGGATCGCCTCCGCGTCGCGCAGGTCGATGGCGGCGGCGTCGGGGAGCTGTTCGGCCACCGTCGCGATCACGTGCGGGTTGCGTCCCACCTGCTTGAACACCGGCCACAGCCGGACGCCGTGCGCGGCGGCGACGGTGGCGAGCACGGCGGCGTTGGCGGCGACCGCGTCCAGGTCGATGAGGTAGGTGTCGGGCGGGACGCGGCGGTCACGGTGCAGCCCGGCCGCGGCCTCGACCAGCCGGGGGTTGCGCGCCATGGTCACGCTCAGGAACACCGGGCGGCCTCCCTCAGCGCGCTGGTCAGGATCGTGAGGACCAGGTCCGCGCCCGCCCGCATCGGGTTGATGCGGATCGTCCAGTCGGCCAGGCGGGGGGCGTCGGACAGGTAGGTCCCGGGGAGGCGGTAGAAGAGCGGGGCGATCTCGTATCTGGAGTTGGCGCCGACGGGGTAGGTGGCGGCCCCGTGCCGCGCGGCGGCCTCAATGACCTTCGGGGCGATCGGGGCGTCCAGTTGGACGAGCACGCACAGGTCCTGGGCGTTGGCGACGCGCACCTGGGCCACCCCGGGCACCTCACCCGCGCTCAGCCGTTCCGCGACCTCGGTGACCACCGCGGACTGCACGGCCCACAGAACGGGGACGTGCGTGAGGGCGCGCAGGGCGTCGAGCGCCTGGTGTCCCTGCACCTGGCCGCCGCCCGAGTAGTTGTCGGCATGCACCCGGTCGACGAGGTCGCGCGACCCCACGACCAGGCCGACGCCTTCGGGACCCAGCAGCTTGAACAGCGACAGCGCCGACGCCTCCGCGCCCATCTCGACACCGGTGCGAGGCGTGCGGAACGCCGCGTAGTTGTCATCGACCAGGGCGCGGACGCCCACCGCCGCGTACCGGGCGATCACCTCGGCGGGATCGTAGGAGTCGCCGGGAAGCTGCCTCGCGTGCTGGAGGTAGACGTAGCGCGCCTCCGCCTCGGCGGGGGCGGTGTTGAAGTCCGTCTCGACCAGGTCGAGGCCCATCGCGCGGAAGGTCGTCCCGGTCGTCGCGTACGCCGGGGAGGAGTGCACGATCAGCCGTTCCCCGGGGCCGAGGGCCGCGGTGAGCATCGCCCGGATGGCACCGCTGCCGGCGCCCTGGACGAGGGCCGCGGCCGGGGCGCCGAAGAACTCGGCCAGGGTCTCCTCGGTGCGGCGGGTGGCGTCGGGCCGTCCCCACTCCGGGGTCACGCCCAGGTCGGACGAGAACAGCCGGTGGCCGTCGAAGTGGTTCGCCACGCATTCGAGCAGCCGGAACTGCCGGGCCATGGCGTCCGTCAGCGAGACGGTCGGCAGCGGATGGGTGCCGGGCAGTTCCGGCGCGGCCGGCTCGGCCGACGCGGTCATCGTGTGTCCCCCGAGGTCAGAAAGCGGATGGGATTGTCGTGCAGGATCAGGCGCAGGGTGGCCTCGTCGACGCCCTCGGCGGCCAGCCGCGGCACGAAGGAGCCGAAGACGGTGCCGTAGCCCCCGCCGCCGTTCGCCTTCAGATAGCCGGCCCGCGAGACGTCCGCGCTGAGCAGCAGCCGGTCCGCGTGACCGGCCTCGATCAGGTCCAGCGCGCGCCGGAGCCGGACGTCGTCGCTCTGGTACGACGTCTTGCCGATCGTGTCGAACGCGACGTACGCGCCGGCGCGGGCGAGCTCCCGATGGACCGAGGCGTCGTCCAGAAGGTCCTGGTGGCCGATGCTGATCCGGCCGGGGGCCAGGCCCTCGGCGGTCAGGACGTCGAGCTGGCCAAGACCGCCGCGGCCCAGGTGGGCGTGCGTGGCGACCGGAAGGCCCGACCGGAGCGCGGCGCGGGCGGCGGCGCGCAGGCAGCGTTCCTCGTCGTCCGAGGGCTCCGCGCCGGTGCCGATCTCCCCGATCACACCGGGCCGGATCCCGGTGCCGTCGAGGCCGTTCCCGATCTCGGTGAGCAGCCGGTCGGCCAGGTCGGCGACCCCGGACGTGGCGACGTAGGGCGGGTGGAACGAGTTGTGGTAGAACCCGGTCGCCGCCACCACCGCCACCTGAGAGCGCTCGCTGATCCGGGCGAGCGCGGCGGCGTCCCGTCCCATGCCGAGACAGGTCAGCTCCACCACGGCGGCAAGGCCGTGCGAGCGGCGCAGCTCCGCCAGCTCCTCACCGACCGCCGTCTCGTCGTCCAGGAGCGCCGCGGGATCCGGTGCCCGCCCACCCGGCCTGCGCAGGTCGATGCGCAGGTGCTCGTGGGCGAGCACCGGTCCGCTCGGTACCGGGACCTCCCCCAGAACGGTCCGCAGCCTCATATCCGCCTTTCGGTCCTTCGACCCTCAGCCCTTCACCGGCGTGAACAGGTCGATCCAGTACAGGACGTTGAGGACGACGCCCGCGACGACCACCGCGGCCGGGCCCGCCGCGAGCCGCACGATCGGCCGTCCTATCGACTCGTTCAGCAGGTAGAGGCCGCCGACGAGGGCGATGCCGAGCCCGCCGCCCATCTTGGCCGCGGCGGCGATCGACCCGAACAGGATGGCGATCTCCAGGGTCTTGCCGATCGCGCTGCGCAGATGGTCCGAGGCGTCCCGGATGGACGGGAGCGCCGCCAGTCCCTTGCCGATGTAGGCCAGCGCGAGCACCTCGACCGTGAACAGCAGGGCACCGCCGACGCCCGCGACGATCGCGTTGGGCGCCAGGTAGGCCAGCGGGTAGACGAAGGTGAAACCGACGATCTGGTACGCGCCGCTGGCCAGCGCGGTCGTCGCGATCAGCGGCAGGAAGCCGAACGCCCGGTAGAAGTCGACCTGGGCGGCCTCCCCGAAGTCGCCCTTGGCCACCAGGAAGCTGGTGGCCTCGCCACCTGCGAAGATGTGCAGGTTGACCATGACGGCGAGGGCGGCGCCGAGCACCGCGAACCAGGGCAGGTGGCGGCGCAGCCGCTCGGCGTTCGCGCCGAACAGCGACGCGGCCGCGTCGGCGGGCTTCTCCTCCTCCACCGGGATCCTCGCCGCTCCGGGCGCGTCCGCCGGTTCGGCGGGACGGGCGGCGCGGCGCTCCCGCAGGTCCTTGGAGAGGGCGAGGCCGAGCAGCATCAGCACGCCCGCGGCCATGGCCAGCGCGCCGGGGAACAGGTCCGGCCACACCTTCATGGAGATGACCACGATGGCGATCTCCACGGCGAAGGTGATGGCGCCGTGCACCCGTCCGAACTGGCTCGCGATCGCGATCACCGGGAACAGCAGGAAGAGGAACAGGATCGGTGTCGCGATCTCCTGCATCGCGGTGAGGAAGTCCACCGGCAGGTCGTGCGCCGCGTTGTTGGCGCCCGACAGCCCGAAGACGACGAGCGCGCCCCAGGCGCCGCCCAGGATCGGGGCCAGCCACCGGCGCGGCGCGAAGATGCCGAGGATGTCGGTCGGCAGGAACAGCAGCCAGGGGTTCAGCACCCCGGTCGACAGCGCCATGGGCGCGCCGAGCCCGAAGACGAACCCGGCCGAGAGGCCGAACGACACGGCGGTCATCTCGCCGCGCTTGGTGTTGCCCCGGATGAAGTCCAGCAGGAAGGGGCGGACGCCGTCGTTGAAGACGGCGAGGGCCATGTTCGAGACCAGCGCGGTGAGCGCGCAGACGGCGACGACGGTCAGGCTCTGCGCCAGGGAGAAGTCGAGTTTGTCCGGCGCCACGGTGTAGGCGAGGGCGTAGGGCATGGCTGCCTCCGAGGGGTTCAGGTCAGGACGGCCCGGTCACCCGCCGTGCCGGCGCTGGATGGCGCCGGCCAGGACGGGGACGACCTGGTCGACCTGGTCGATCGAGCAGCCGAAGGCGATCTTGCCCTCGGCGACGGCGGTCTCGGCTTCGGCCGCGGTGGCCTGGCCTCGGCCGAAGGTGTGGCACTTGGCTGCGCCGAGCAGCCCGACGAGCACGCCCAGGGAGCCCCCGGCCCCGGTGTGGCACGTTCCGATGTAGTAGTCGGCCTGACCGGTCATCAGCCGGGTGGCGGCGTCCATGTCGGTGGTCACGACCACCTCGAAGCCGCCGAGATCCTTCAGCCGTTTGGCCACGTCCACCTTGCCGACGCCGCCCACCAGGATCTTCGTCATCGTGTCGCCTCTCGTTGTCGCAGCACGGCCAGATGAAGGGCCAGGAAACGGACCTCCTGCTCGGGCAGGTCGGCGCCCAGCGCGGAGCGGGCCCGGCCGGCGAGGGCCGCCGCCTGCTCCATCGCCCGCGGATGCCCGGCCAGTTCCGCCCGGACGGTGTCGTCCGCCGGGAAGTCGGTCAGCGCCTCGCCGTCGCGGGCGCGCTGGAGGGCCATCAGGAGGTGGCTGGTCAGCGTTCCGGCGCTCTCCTCGGTGATCTCTCCGCCGGCCGCGGCGAGCGCCTCCAGCTCGTCCCGAACGAACCGGCAGATCTCGGGCGAGACCTGCCCGGTCCGTTCGAAGATGGCCAGGCGCTCCTCAAGCAGCGGATCCATGGCGGCTCTCCTCAGGACGGTTCGGTAAGGGTCGGTGGGGCGTCAGTACGAAGGCAGCCGGTCGCCGGTCAGGACGTCCTGCTGCGTGCGGGTCACGAGGTCGGCCGACAGCCGGCCGCGCACGGCCTCCACGGCCGGGGAGTCGTCGGCGCGGACGGCCAGCACCGCGCTGGAGTTGCGGTCCCCGAGGTGCCCGCGGGCCGCCTCGTCGAGCGGGATCGTGGTGAGGTCCGCCGCGATGTGCTGGTGGACCTCGTCCAGGTTCCACACCGAGGCGTCCACCTCGCCCCGCCGGAACAGCTCGCTGAGCTGCATATACGACGTTTCAACGTACCTGACGGGCCGGTCCGCGAAGACCAGCCGGGTCAGCTCCTGCTGGTCGGCGGAGCTGGTGTCGACCGCCACGGCCAGCCCCGGGTCGTCCAGCGCCGCCCCGGCCCGCAGCAGCACGCCGTGCGCGCCGACGTACGTGCGCGGGCCGAGGTCGGCGAGCTGGGAGAGGCGGGAGCCCTCGCCGAACGCGTCGAACGCCAGCCGCGACACCACGATCAGGTCGACCTTGCCCGACATCAGCGCGTCGAGCCGCGCCTGCGCGCCGCGCATGAACGTCAGCGCGAACGGGATCTCGGCCTCCTCGAACGCCGCCCTCAGCCCCGTCGCCAGGCCCTCGTACCGGCGCGAGTAGGGAAGCGGCATCGCGGCGAGCATCGTGCCGAGGCCGGCGAGCCTCCACAGATCGGCACGGTCGACCTCACGCAGGTAGGTGCCGAGGTGGCCGCGCGCCTCCGTCCGGAGGGCGCCGGTGTTCTCCAGCAGTTGCAGGGCCGCCTGCACCGTGCCGTTGCCGACGCCGAGCCGCTCCGCGTAGTCGCGGATCCTGGGCAACCGGGAGTCCACTCGCTGGTTGAGCAGCTCGGCCGCCAGCCGCCTGGCGACCATCCCGTTCCTGGTCAGGAACCGTGCGTCCAACATGCCGGAACAATAACCAGGATTCTGTACAAAGACAAGTGCGAGTTCCGGACGAACACGCGGATGACGTGCGGTTACGCCCAGGAGCGGCGCCGGACGGCCTCCCTCACGATGTGCTCGGCGATGGCGAGCGCCGACGTCGCGCCGGGCGACGGCGCGTTCCGCACGTGGACGATGTGCCCGGTCCCGGAGATGACGAAGTCGTCGACCAGGGCGCCGCGGCCGTCCATGGCCTGCGCGCGGATCCCCCTCGGGCCGCGGGTGACGGCGTCGCCGGTGAGGGCGGGGACGTACTTGCGGGCCTCCGTGACGAACCGCCTCGGGTCCAGGGCGGTGCGCGCCTCGCGGGCCGCCGCCGGCAGGTTGCGGGCCGCGAACCGCCAGAACCCGGGGAATCCGAGGACCTCGCGCACGTCGCGCGGGACGAACCGCCGCCCTTCGTACGACTCCCGGCCCAGCGACAGGAAGGCATTGGGGCCGATCATGACGGTGCCGTCGAGCCGCTTGGTGAGGTGGACGCCCAGGAACGGGTAGCGGGGGTCGGGGACGGGATAGATGAGCCCGTTCACCAGGTGGCTCGCGCTCGGGTCCATCAGGAGGTAGTCGCCGTAGAACGGCACGATCCGGGGCTCGCGGGGTTCCCCGGCCACGTGCGCCAGCCGGTCGGAGCCGAGCCCGGCGCAGGCGATCACGAGAGCGAACTCCTCGGTGCCGGACCCCGTGGTGAGGCGGACCGCTCCCCCGCGTTGCTCCAGGCCGGTCACCTCCTGGCCCAGCCGGACCTCACCACCGGCGGCGCGGAGGTCCTCCGCCAGCGCGTTCGTGAGGGCCACGTAGTCGACGATCGCGGTACGCGGCGAGTGCAGGGCCAGGACCCCCCGCGCGTGCGGCTCGATCCCGGCGATCTCGTCGCCGCCGATCAGCCGGACGCCGGGGACGCCGTTGGCGACGGCGCGGGCGTGGATGGCCGTGAGGCGGGACGCCTCCTTCTCGTCCAGCGCGACGACGATCTTGCCGCACTCCTCGTACGGCACCCCGTGGTCGCGGACGGCCTCGCGCAGCAGCTCCACTCCTCGCCGGCACAGGGCGGCCTTGAGGCTTCCCGGCTCGTAGTAGAGGCCCGCGTGCACCACGCCGCTGTTGTGTCCCGTCTGGTGGGCGGCCAGCCGGTCCTCTTTCTCGAAGAGGGTGACCTCGACATCGCCCGCCTCGCGCGCGAGGCGGCGCGCGACCGACACCCCGATGATGCCGCCGCCGATGACCGCCGCGCGCTTCCCGTTCGCCATACCGCCGTAACGTACAGCTCGGCTTGACGAGCGGGCTCCGCGGTCAGGGGTCAGGGGCGGACCCAGCGGTGGTAGTCGTCCAGGTTGACGTTGCCGCCACAGATGATCGTGACCACGTGCCGGCCGGCGAAGCGGGCGGGGTCCTCCAGGACGGCCGCCACGCCGAGGGCCGCCGAGGGCTCGACGACGAGACCCGCGTGTTCCAGCAGCATCCGCATGCCCGCCACGATGGACTCCTCGCGGACCAGAACGGTGTCGTCGGCCACCTGGAGAAGGTCGTCCAGCACCTCGGGGATGGGGTGGCGACCGGCGACGCCGTCGGCGATGGTGTCGGCGGATGCGGTGCTGACGACCCGGCGCTCCCGCCAGGAAAGGGTCATCGCGGGCGCGCCCTGGGGCTGCACGCAGATCACCTCGACTCCGGGGGCCAGCTCCTTCAGGACGTGCCCCACGCCGGTCGCCATGGCGCCGCCGCCCAGGGCGATCAGAACGGCGTCGAAGCCGGGCTCCCCGCCGCGGGAGGGCGCCTCCCGCGCCAGTTCGAGGCCGATGGTCGCCGCCCCCTCGCAGGTCTCGAGGTCGAGGCTGTCCTCCACCAGCCGGATGCCGCGCCGCCGGGCGATGTCGGCCGCCCGTTCCCTGGCCGCCTCGAAGTCGCCGTCGACCAGTTCCAGTGCCGTGTCCAAGGCGCGGATCCGGTCGAGCTTGGCGGCGGGTGCCCGGTGGGAGGCCACGACCGTCACGTCCAGGCCACGGCGGCGGCCGGACCAGGCGAGCGCCCAGCCGAGGTTTCCGGCGCTGGCGCACACGGCGGCCGTCTGGCCCCGGTCCTTCAGCAGGCCGGTGACGAGCTCGGTGCCGCGGGCCTTGAAGCTGCGGACCGGGTTCGCCGTCTCCAGCTTCACGCTCACCGCGCAGCCGAGGGCCCGTCCCAGGGCGTCGCACGGGAACAGCGGCGTGTCGAGGAACACCGGGTCGATCACGCGGCGGGCGGCGCGAATCCGGTCGAGGTCGAGACGGGTCTTCAGCACGACGCGACAACCTACCCATCACGGGCGTCCGGGGCCATCGGAAATCAGGGACCGACGTGGGCAGGGCTGGAATCGGGGCGGGGACGCCATGGTTGAACCCGGTATGAAGAAGATCGGGTTTCTCTCGTTCGGCCACTGGAGCACCGGGGCGGGCTCGCGGACGCGATCGGCCGCGGACGCGCTGTCCCAGTCGATCGATCTCGCCGTGGCCGCGGAGGAACTGGGCGCCGACGGGGCCTACTTCCGCGTTCACCACTTCGCCCGGCAACTGGCGTCGCCGTTCCCCCTGCTGGCGGCGATCGGCGCGAAGACCTCGCGGATCGAGATCGGCACCGCCGTGATCGACATGCGGTACGAGAACCCGATGTACTTCGCCGAGGACGCCGGGGCCGCCGATCTGATCTCCGGAGGGCGGCTGCAACTGGGGATCAGCCGTGGCTCGCCGGAACAGGTGATCGACGGGTGGCGGTACTTCGGATACGAGCCCGCCGAGGGCGAGAGCGACGCCGACATGGCGCGCAGGCACACCGAGGTGCTGCTGGCGGTGCTGCGGGGCCAGGGCTTCGCCGAGCCGAACCCCCGGCCGATGTTCCCCAACCCGCCCGGTCCGCTGCGCCTGGAGCCGCACTCCGAAGGGCTGCGCGAGCGCATCTGGTGGGGTTCCGGCTCCAACGCCACCAGCGTGTGGGCGGCCAAGCTCGGCATGAACCTGCAAAGCTCCACGCTCAAGGACGACGAGTCGGGGGAGCCGCTGCACATCCAGCAGCGCAAGCAGATCGAGGCGTACCGGGAGGCGTGGCGGGAGGCCGGGCACGAGCGGGAGCCGCGCGTGTCGGTGAGCCGCAGCATCTTCGCGCTGACCAGCGACCTGGACCGCGCCTACTTCGGCAACGCCGACACCGGCGACCACATCGGGATGATCGACGAGAACACCCGGGCGATCTTCGGGCGCTCGTACGCGGCCGAGCCCGACGTGCTGGTCAAGCAGCTCGCCGAGGACGAGGCGATCCAGGCCGCCGACACGCTCCTGCTCACGGTCCCCAACCAGCTGGGCGTGGACTACAACGCGCACGTCCTGGAGAGCATCCTCACGCACGTGGCGCCCGAGCTCGGCTGGCGCTGATCGCACGACCCGACCAGGGAACGGGCCTCAGGCTTCGTCCGCGTCCGGCTGAGACGAGGCCCTTCCCGTAAGGCCGTCCCAGAGGGTCGCGGCGGGTTTGGCGACCTCGAACAGCTCCTCGACGCGGGAGCGGTCGCCGTCCAGGTGGGTCAGGGTCTGGAGGCCGAGGAAGGTCGCGACCGCGATCGAGCCGAGCTGGGCGGACGGCACCACCTCCTCCAGCGCGGTCCCGGCGGCCAGCCGGCGGAAGGCCGCGGCGGCGAACTCCGACCACGGCCCGATGTGCGCGAGCAGTTCCTCGCGCAGCCTCGGGGAGGTGGCCGCGGCGGTGAACAGCTCCTGCACGGCCGCGATGTGCCCGTCCTCCCGCATGTCCTCGGCGTACAGGTCGCGCAGCCGGTCGAGCAGCTCGGCGGCGCCGGCGCAGGACCCCAGCGCCTCCTGGTACGCGGCCATCCGCTGCCGGCTGGTGTAGCGCAGCGCGGCCAGGAGCAGGTCTTCCAGGTTCTCGAAGTGGTAGTAGATGACGCCCGGCGCGAACCCTCCGGTGCGGGCGATGGAGCGCGCGGTCGTCCCGCCGTACCCCTCGGTGGCGAGGGTGCGGATGGCCGCGTGCAGGAGCCGTTCCCGAGCCTCCTCGCGCCGGGAACGGGGGCGGGGTCTGGACGGGGGCATCGGGGTCAGATCACTCTCCGCGGACGGACGCCGGCCTCGTCGAGGAAGGGGTCGAGCCGTTGCGCCAGCCTGGCCAGATTATGGCTCGGCACCTGGGGATAGAGGTGGTGCTCCAGGTGGTAGGTCAGCTCCAGGAACAGCCGGGGGACGACATGGCCGCGCAGGGTGTGCGTCTGCGTCAGCGGATCCTCCCCGTAGTGGCGGTGCGGCAGGTGGACGGTCAGCAGCGGGTAGACCCAGCTGCCCACGATCATCATCGTGGCGTAGACGAGCAGCCCATGCCAAAGCAGCGCGCCCGCTCCGGCCGCCGCGAACGGCAGCGCCGCCTCGGCCAGGAGCCAGGCCCGCTGCCTGCCAGAAGCCCTGCGGCACGCCCACCACCACAGCCGTGCGAGGAACACCGGGCCGTACAGGATCGCGCCGAGCATGCTCAGGTCCGCGGGGTGGCCCTCGGGGTCGTCCTTGCTCGGGAACGTCCGGTGGTGCTGGAGGTGCGTGGCGCGGTAGGCGTGCCCGCTCTCCAGTAGTACGGCGCCAAGCAGGAACAACGCCCATTCCGTCGCGGTACGGCCGAGCCCCAGCGAGCGGTGCACGACATCGTGGGTGGCCGTCACCACCGCGACGAAGATGCCGAACGCGATCAGTGGCGTCGCCCACCACCAGCCCAGCGCCATGGCGGACGCGAAGACCGCGACGCCGAGGTAGGGCAGGGTGAGCGCGAACACCCGGCGCCCGCGGCTGGTCACCAGCAGATCGGTGCCGAGATCGGTGAGCCTGGGGATGCCGGGGACGGCCGCCGCGCCCTTCATCGCATGACCTTCCGTGCCGTTTCGAGGACGTCCTCCGCCACGATGCGGCTGCCGAGCGCGCACGCGACCGTGCCCAACCCGGGCCAGGTCGAGTCGCCCACAAGCCACAGGCCGGGCACACCCAGCGAATGCGGGATGGCGTTCTGGTTGGCGTTGGCGGGAGTCTGCCGCGCGCCGCCGACCGCACCGCGTGGCCGGAACGCGAAGCGCTCGTACGAGCGGGGCGTGCCCACCTCCCACACCACGGCCCGTTCACCGAGGTCCGGGTACGCGCGGCGCGCCAGTCCCACGAGGCGTTCCCCCATCTCTCGTTTGCGCTTCTCGTACTGGGCGTCCGGCAACCCCTCCCAGGCGTGCAGCTCCGTGTGCGTGGAGATCATCACGGCGCGGTGTCCCGGTGGGGCGCTTTCGGTGTCCCCGGGGGCGGAGACCGAGACGAACATGTTGTTGCCGTCGCCCAGTGGACGCCCATAGGACTGCAAGAGCTGGTGGTGGGTGAACTCCTGGTTCGCGACCTGCTCCTCCGGTACGCCGAGGAACACGACGATCGCGCCGCCCAGGTCGTGCTCGTCCCGTTCGAGGTAGGGCCGGAGCCGCCCCGCCAAGGCGGGGACGACACTCGCCGTCGTCGCTGCGGGTAGTGCGCTGACGACCTGCTCCGCATGGACGATCCCGCGCCGCGTATGGACCTCGAACGCCCCGGCTTGGCCGTGCACGCGCTCCGCCTGGCAGCCCACGCGCAACTGCCCGCCCATCCGTCGGTAGTGCGCGGTGAACGGACGCCAGAAGCCGCGCATGCCGCCCACCGCCCGGGTGAGCCCGGCACCGCGAATGGTCACGCCGAGGGCCGCGTTGATGAGCGGGGCCTTGTCGACCGTGCTGTGCACGGTGTCCTCCACCAGCATCGACAGCAGGCCCACCAGCGGGGCGTCCCCGCGCAGGCCATGCCGGGCGAGGACATCGCCGAGCGTGGCGTTCACGTACCGGACGAGGGGAAGGTTGCGCGGCCCTAGCGCCTTGATGTTGTGCACGGCATCGGACGGGCGCCGCAGGGGCAGCCGGACACCGGCGCGGCTCGCGTCCCAGAACACCTGGGCGATGCGGTCGAGCCGTGCCCAGAAGGCCCTGTGCCGTGGGGTGTCTCCAAGCGCGCGCAGCCGTTCGCGATGCCACGCCCGGGTGTCGCGGTAGAGGGTGACGTCGCGGTCGGGAAGCCAGGCGACATAGCCGGGAAGCGGCTCGCCGGGGACGGGGTCCATCCCCACGCTGTCGAGGAGTTCGGCCCCCACCCCTCCTTGCTCGAAGTCGACCATCGTCGTGGCGCCCACGTCGAACGAGAACCCGCGCTGGCGGTAGTAGCCCGCGCAGCCGCCGACGTGGCCGTGCGCCTCGATCACCGCCGTGGACAGGCTCGCCGCCTGGAGCCGCGCCGCCGTCGCCATCCCGGCGAGACCGCCGCCGAGCACCGCCACCTGACACGACACCGGGAACCGCGGCGAAGGCCCTCGTGCCCGGCCGCCGGGGAGTGTCCCCGCTTCTTGAACGTGTGTTCTGAACATGTGTTCAAATCTCCGCGCGCCCACGGCCGTCCGTCAAGAGGTCAACATCTGGCCACGGCCGATCCAGCAGCCGCATCCGCCGATCCGGATCCCGGGGTCGGGGACGCGGGGCACGCTGACGGACATCATCCGGCGCGACCACGCCCGCCGCCTACGCGGAGGACTTCGGCGGGCGCATCGCGGGCAGCCGGGTCGAGCTGATCGACGACTGCGGCCATGTCGTCCAGGCCGACCAGCCCCAACGCGCCCTGTCGGCGATCACGGAGTTCCTGGCCGGGTAGCCGGAGGGTGCTCGTCGAGCCAGGCGCGGGCGCGGCGGGCCGACGCCCGCGACAGCCACGCGTCCTGGATGACCTCCGCCAGCTCCCCGCGGGTGAGCTCGCCGATGCGGGAGGCCCGCAGCAGCACCGACCGGTGGCCGTCGAAATGCGGGGTGGTGAAGAACGGCGACGTCTCGTCCTGGACGAGCGCCTGCTTGTCCCCTTCGGACGGGACCCAGAACACGATGACGTCCCGATAGCGCTCGCCGGTCTCGGGATCGACCGCGTCCGGCCGCGGATTGCGGAAGAAGACGAACGACTTCCCGCCCACCTGGTAGACCGGCTTGTCCTCGGTACCCGGGTAGACGGTCACATGCGGCATGGCCAAGGCGATCTCGTGCACGTCCTCGACCCGCGCGGGCCGGCTCTCGTCCTCGGGCATGGGCCTCAGCGTACGCGGCGGCGCGCTAGGTGGAGGAGGCCCGTTTCCAGTGGTCGTGCGCGTCGATCCGGGCTTCCCTCAGCGCGTCGGACAGATCGGCTCGCCGATGTCTGGGCAGGTGCCCCGATGTCATCTTTCTGCAGGCCGCCTCAAGGAACCAGAGGCAGGCGTCCGACATCGGCTCCTTCGCGCGCGGCTCCCCGGTCTCGGGGTCGGTCTCGAACTCCGCGACCCCGACCGTCCCGGCCAGCCGGAGGTCGTCGAGCGCGCGGTCCGCGAGGATGGACGCCATCCTGACGGCGGTCGGGTTGCCGGGCGGGAACGCGGACGGGTCGGGCGCGACGAGGCGGACCGGGCCGACGACGCCGATGGTCACGATGGGGCCGAACTCGCCGGGCGTCCAGGTGCCGGCCGGGGAGACGATCAGGTCGCCGTCCGGCTCGATGACCAGCCACGTCGGAGGGAGGATCGTCATGCCGGCGTCTTCGCGGGGTCATGGCGAGGAGGGACGGGAATCGAGTCCCGCCTTGCCCGCCAGCTCGTAGTTCTCGTCCGTGATGTAGATGTGCTGCATCGCCGCGCTCAGGTTGCGCAGATGGCGCTGCATCGGGTGGGACAGCGCGAGGACCCGGCCTCCGCCGTAGCGAAAGATGCGGGACACCAGGTCCGTGCATTCCTCGACGACGTAGGTGTGCTGCGCGAACGTGCGGGCCACGAGGGCGTCGTCCAATCCGGACTCCGTCCGGGCGGCGTCCCAGACCCGTGCCACCGCGTCCCGGTAGAGGACCTGGACCGCGCGCAGCCGTGCCTCGGCCCGGCCCATGTCCTTCTGGAACGCGGCGCGCTCGCCGACGGGCACGCCGCCCGTCCTGCGCGTGGCGGCGCGCGCCAGGTCGTACATGTCGTCGATGGCGCGCCGGGCGATGCCGACCGCCACCGGGCTCAGCTCGTTCGACACGAACATCAACGGCGGCGGCCTGAACAGGTCGCCGCCGCGCAGGCCCGGCGTCCCGAGTCCCTCGATGACGCGACCGGCGGGGACGAACACCTCCGTCATCGAGAAGTCGTAGCTGCCCGTGCCCTGGAGACCGGCCACGTGCCAGGTGTCGTGCAGGGTCGCCTCGCCCTTCGGCACGACGGCGAGGATCTCGGCGCCCGCCCCGCCCTCGACGACGCAGCCTCCGACGACCCAGTCGGCGTGGTTGATCCCGCTGCCGAAGCCCCACCGGCCCGACACGACATGACCCCCGTCCACCGGGACGGCCCGGCCTCGGGAGCTGAACTGCCCGGCGCAGATCGGCAGGTCCGTCCCGGTGCCGGGGAAGACCTCGCGCAGGCCCTCGTCCGGCAGCCACCCGGCGACCGTTCCGGTGGTCCCGTTCCCCACCATGGCGGCCCAGGCCACGGACGCGTCGTAGTAGGCGAGCTGCTCCAGCACCTCGCAGAACTCCAGCGGATCCAGCTCGTCGCCGCCCAGCTCGCGCGGCGTCTTGAGCCAGAACAGCCGCAGGTCGCGCATCAGCTTGACCATGTCGGCCGGCAGTGTGCGCGCCTCTTCGGCCGGGACGGCCGCCTCCTCGAAGCTCGCGCGCCGGGAACGGACCGCCTCCAGAAACCGGCTCCTCATGACGCTCTCCCGTCGATGGCCGCCTGCGGGCACCGTACCCCGACGATGCCGACGATCCGGTAGCCGATTTCCCTCACACGGAACCCATCGAGCCGCCGCCGGCCCCGTGGACACCGGCTCTTTCACCGGAGAGCGTGGAGGAGACCGCCGTCCTACCAAGGAGGAATCGTGGCCGATAGCCGGTTCGGCGTGGTGGAACTGGAGGAACTGCCGGACGACCTGCGCGAGCGCATCGGGGCGATCGCGGAGAGGTCCGGGTTCGTGCCCAACGTCTTCCGGGCGCTGGGCCACCGGCCCGCCGAGCTACGGGCCTTCCTCGACTACCACGACGCGCTGATGGACCGCTCCGGTGGGCTGAGCAAGGCCGAACGGGAGCTGGTGGTGGTCGCCACCTCCGGCGCCAACCACTGCACGTACTGCGTCGTGGCGCACGGCGCCATCCTGCGCGTGCGCACCAAGGACCCGGAGCTGGCCGACCGGGTCGCCACCAACCCGTGGCGCGCGGAGCTGGACGAGCGGGGCCGGGCCATCGTCGATCTCGCGCTCGCCCTGGCCCGCAGGCCCGAGCTGTTCGGCGAGGACGACCTCGCCGCCGCCCGCGCGGCCGGGCTCACCGACGACGAGATCTGGGACGTCGGCGCGATCACCGCGCTGTTCGCGATGTCGAACCGGCTGGCCCATCTGACCGCGCTACGACCGAATCCGGAGTTCTTCACGATGGGACGGGACCGGCGGCGAAACACGTCGTGACATGCGTGTTCCGGCGCGGTGAGCGCGCAGGAGCGGCCGATAGCGAAAAAGCAGACAAGCGGCGGCGTTCAGGGCGCGTCGCCCTACAATGCGTAGCCATGGCACCTCCACCCCCCTATAGCCAAGGACCCCCACCCCCGTACCAGGGCGGCGACCCGTACCGGCAAGGCGGCGGCTATCCCCGGCGTGACGGCGGCCGGGCCGTGGCCAGCGTGATCCACCTGGTCTCCGGCTTCGTCGTGGCGGTCTTCCTGCTGCACATGCTGTTCGTCGTCTTCGAGGCCAACCAGGACAACGGCTTCGTCAACGGGATCTACAACCTGGCCAAGGTCCTGGTCCTCGGCCTCGGCGACGTCTTCACCCCCGACGACGCCAAGCTCGGCGTCGTGCTCAACTACGGCCTGGCCGCGCTGCTCTACCTGATCGTCGCCCAGCTCATCGTCCGCGTGCTGAACCGCCCATGAGCGGATCAGGTCCCCGATCCTGACGCCGTCCGCGAACGGGGACGGCGTCAGGATCGATCAGGTCCTCGCCCATGAACACCGCATGCGTCGGCCCGGACGGGGAAGGGTGTCCAGACCCGACGTGGGAGGTGCCCCATGAGTCCGGGGATGGGCCGGTGGACCGTCGTCCGGGGCGGAGCGCGAGGACTGGTCGCCGCCATGGCGATGACGGGCATCCGTACGGTGACGGCGGCGGTGGGACCCCATGAGCGGACCCCGCCCGAGGCGATCGTGGAGAAGCACGCCCCGTCCGTGCGGCGGCTGCCGAAGCGTTACCAGGAGGCGGTGACCGAGCTCGCGCACTGGACCTACGGCGCGGCCGGCGGCGCCGCCTTCGGCGCGCTTCCGCGGAGGCTGCGCACGCACCCGCTGACGGGACCCGCCTACGGGCTGGCGATCTGGGCGGGCTTCGAGATCGTCATCGCGCCCGTCCTCGGGGTCCGGTACGCGCGTGAGCACGGCGTCCTGTGGCGGGCCGTCGTGGCGCTCGACCACATCCTTTACGGCATCGTCGTGGCCGGCAGCCTCGCACCGGAGCGGCCCCGCCGGCCCGGGCACCGGGGTCGATTGGATCGCTTGTTTCGGGGCAGAGGGCTCACGAAGGGACCCGCCAAGCGATAAGGGACGATGATCGATGTCCGAGCACCCGATCCAGGGCGAGCACCCGTACCAGCAGCACGTGACCTCGCCGGACCAGCACGAGGAGCGGCCCGGCCGCAGCCTGGTGACCACCGATCACGAGGTGATCCGCCGCTGGGCCGAGGAGCGGGGCGCCAGGCCCGCCACCGTGCCCGGCAGCGACCGCGGCGGCAGGCCGGGACGGCTGCTGCTCGACTTCCCCGGATACGGCGGCGAGGGCCTCGTGCACATCGACTGGGACGACTGGTTCCGCACCTTCGACGAGCGCAAGCTCAACTTCATCTATCAGGAGCACTCGAAGGACGGCTCGCCGAGCAACTTCTTCCGGCTGGAGAACCCCCAAAGAAGCAACGATCGATAAGCCTTCACGCTCGGCGCACCCCGTACGGCGCGGGATCGCGATGGCCCGTCCGCGTCGATCGGGGACCGGCCATTCCCCCTACACCGTGCGGCGTACGTCCCCGAAGCGGAAGGGGCGGGAATCCTCGGGGGAGGCCCGGCCGTTATAGCCGACGCGGGCCCGCTCCCGGGTCCGCCCGGACGAGACGCGCCGTACCCGGCCTGCAAAGACGACGCTCCTGAGCTCGAAGGGAGCCGTCATGGCCTGGATCCTGATCATCGCCGCCGGCCTGTTCGAGGTCGTCATGGCGTACTCGCTCAAACTCAGCGACGGGTTCACCGCGCCCCTGCCGTCCGTGGGCTTCGCGGTCTCCGCCGTCGCCAGCTTCGGGCTGCTCGCGCTCGCGCTCAAACGCCTCGACATCGGCACCGCCTACGCCGTCTGGACGGGCATCGGCGCCGTGGGCACCGCGACGCTCGGCATGGTCGTCCTGGGCGAGAGCACGTCCGCGTTGAAGATCGCCTCAATCGTGCTCATCCTGTGCGGCGTCGTCGGGCTCCACCTGGCGGGCGGCCACTGAACGATGGCATGGGTCAGCGCTGAGGCCGGTCCCGGGCACCGCCGCGATGCTCAGCGACGGCCAGGACGCCAGGTCGGCGAGCATCTGCCGGTCGTGCGTCGCGACGACGACGGCGGCCGGCGTGCCGCGCAGCGCGGCGGTGAGCTCGTCGACGAGCGGCGACGACAGGTGGTTCGTCGGCTCGTCCAGGATCAGCAGGTCGGGCCGTTCGGCCAGGCAGAGGGCGAGATGCAGGCGGCGCCGCTGCCCCTGGGACATTCTCTGGACGGGCAGGGCGGCGGTGGCGGCGTCCAGCGCACGCAGGGCGAGGCGCGGAAGGCGGACCGACTCGGCGACCAGCGTGCCCACGGTCTCCCCGGCATGGACGCCCAGCGACTGGTGGACCGGGCCCGCCGTTCCGGCACGCTCCACCCGGCCCTTGTCGGGGACCAGATCGCCGGACAGGACGCGCAGCAGCGTCGTCTTGCCCCCGCCGTTCTCGCCCACGACGGCCATCCGCGATCGGTGGGAGACCGTCACGTCGACCTCGGACAGGACCGGACACCCGCCGAGGACCACGCCGATGCCACGGGCGCGGATGTGCGCGCTCGTTCCGGCCGGAAGGCGTCCGGCCGTGCTCAGTTCAGAAAGAAGTCGTCGTATCGACCGGCCCGACTCGGGCAGGCCGTTCGAGGGAAATGCCCCCACAGTGCGCTCCACAGCTCGCTCCGGAGCCGGGCAGCACGAAAAAGCCGCCCGGCATGACCACCGGGACGGCGGGCACACGAGAAACGGAGGCTCGGCGCCGCGCCGTCAGGAGCGGCGGCGGAGCCTCAGGGAGGCAACACCTCGATACATATGCCCCATGCTACCCACGATCCGCAGAGCCCACTGTTCGGGAGCGCGCGGCGGCGGGGACCGTGCGGTGATCCGGCGCAAGGCGGGACGCGGGGGCGTCGCAGCGGGAAACCGCTCAACGCATCCGCATCACCACAAATATGACCGCTTCACCGGCATTGGGCCGCCCCGGATGGCGGGGAGCGCGCGGACCCGCCCGAATGGACAACGCGAGGTACGGCGGAATCGGCGCTGACCTGGACCATTGGAGCCGCGGACGGGGAGCGCGCGGACTGTTCGGCGGACTAGGTTTTTTCCGCAGAGCCGAATGCCGGGCGGTACCGACCCGCACCAGAAGGTGGCATGGCCCTTTCGCCCCCTGGACATCCGCCACCCAATTCCGGCATCATGGCATTCGATCAGCTATTATCATTCCCGAACTAAGGTCGGCGAACGACGGGAAGGACGCGCGTTCATGGCACAGCAGGTTCAAGTTCTCCTGGTCGACGATCTGGACGGCGGTGTGGCCGAGGAGACCGTGACGTTCGGGATCGACGGCCGGAACTACGAGATCGACCTGAGCGCGAAGAACGCGGAGGAGCTGCGCAAGGCGCTGGCCGTCTATCAGCAGAAGGCGCGTAAGGCGCGTCCCGCGGGCCGGAAAACCGCGACTCGCGCGGCCGGCACCCGCGAGCGCAGCGCCGACATCCGCGCCTGGGCCAAGTCGATGGGAATCCCGGTCAACGACCGCGGCCGCATCCCGGCCAACGTGCTCGAGAAATACGAGGCCGCGCATTAACCCGGCGTCTTGGTGACGCCAGGGAACACCCGTGCCGGAACGGCTCATCACCCTCACCGCGTGTGCAATCAGCCTGTGCCGCGGGGGCGGCGTCACTTTCGCACATCCCCGACGATCACCGAACCGCTCCCGAAGGTAGTGGCGCCCGGCGGTTCTCCCCGGCCGGGCACCGCCGGAACGCACATCCGGATAGATCAACAGGCATAATCGCCACCGCAATACGGCGATTTGCCGTCGTCCCCCGCCCAGGCGTTCGCATCACACCCCGCTCAGGGACGAACTCGCCTAAAACCCAGCACGCCCTCAAACGCCACCACCCACACGAACCCTCTGGGTCACCACGGGCGCCCGCGTCCGCAAGCGAAGTCAGGGCAGCGGGAATCAGCCTGGTTCCGTGGTGAACCGGGCCGCCAGGTCGCGGTGGGTTCGAACGGCCTGTCTGGCCTGATCGGGTTCGATGGCGGATCCGGGCATGGTCCCGAGGCGCTCGACCCATTCGGTGAGGCGCACATGCTCGTCGCACGCGTACTCGCGGCATGGCAGGCAGGTCACCCGGTCCGGGCGTGAGGACGTCATGGCGTACGGCACCCGCAGCGCGCACCCGGTGTCGACCACGCTCGGCAGGTCGCCGGCCGGGCGGCCGAGGCTTTCCTGGCGGTGCCTTCTCCGCGATGGTCTCGCAGGGCCTCGTGTCCCGGGGTGGCCGTTCGTGACCTCGCGCGAACCTGGGGGCTCCGTGCCTAGCGCAGGTTTGGACATGTCCAAAAGATTCCATTGACCTTCCGCGCCGCTCGGTTTGCCGGAGCCTCCATAGCGTGGCGGGCAGACACCCATTCCCGCACAACCCCGTGGAGACCGGTCATGCCCGAAGTGACATCCCATGCGCCCGGGTGGCCTTCCTGGGTCGACCTGCACTCCCCCGACACCCAGCGGTCCAAGGAGTTCTATACGGGCCTGTTCGGATGGGACACGTACACGATGACCGTCCCCGACTTCGGGGACCGCGAGATGTTCACCCTCGGCGGCATCCAGGGACCAGAGGTCGCCGGGATGCATCCGCTCGCCGACGACACCCAGCCGCCGTCGTGGATGTGCTATTTCCGCAGCGATGACATCCAGGCGACGATGGAGACCGTCAAGGGGGCCGGAGGCCGGGAGCTGGCACCGCCCACCGACCTCGCCAACCTGGGGCACATGGCGCTGTGCAGCGACCCGGAGGGCGCCGACTTCGCGCTGTGGACCTCGTACAACCTGGCCGGCGCCGGCGTGGTGGACGAGCCGTCGGCGATGTGCTGGGTGGAGCTGGCCTGCCGCGACACCGAGCAGGCCCGCCGGTTCTACAACGAGGTCTTCGGCTGGAAGAGCATCGACGTCGAGCACTCCGGCAGCGACTACACCAAGTTCCTGCTCGGCGAGGACAGGCCGCTGGCCGGCATGGTGCGGATGAACGAACGGTGGCCGCGGGACGTTCCACCCCACTGGATCCCGTACTTCCAGGTCGCCGACTGCGACGACGCCGCCGGCCGCGCCGCCGACCTGGGCGCGCGGATCCTGTACGGCCCGGCCGACATCCCCGCCGGCCGGTACGCGGTCATGACCGATCCGATCGGCGCGCGGCTGGCCGTCATGACCCCGGACCCCGCCGAGATCCCCCCGCGCGCCTGAGCGATCCCGGGCCTCAGCGCCCCTGGGTCGGACGGCCCGCGATCAGGTCGGCGAGCGCGGAGCCGACGCGCTGCACGGGCTGCCGCAGCCGGCGGTCGCGGGCGGCGGCGCGCGCCAGCTTGTGCTCGTCGTAGCGGCGGCGGGCCCAGGGCGAGCCGGGACGGGCCAGCCGGACCGCGCCCACGAGGGCGACCAGGCCGATGAACACGCCGATGACACCCGTCCACAGCTTGCCCTTGGCCAGTGCGAACAGCGTGGCGACCAGGTTGAACAGCAGGGTCACCACGCTCCCCCACGTGGCCAGCGTCTCGCCCCGCTCGTCCCCGATGCCCAGCGGCCGCAGTCCCAGCAGCGCCAGGCCGCACAGGGCGATGGCGATGAAGACCACCTCGACCGACAGCCGTCCCTGCTCGGACCAGTAGACGTCCTGCAGGTGGAGGACGAGCGCGAACTCGTCCAGGACCAGGGCGGTCCCGGCCCCGAACACGCCCGCCAGCGCCGCGGCCATGGCGGAGGTGTCGTCGCGGGGCAGCAGCCCTCCGACGCCGCCCACGCACATCAGCCCCAGCCCGAACACCACATGGTGGATGTGGTGGCCGCCCGGCGCGATGTCGCCGGGCCACCACCGCACGCCGCGCCGGATCATCCGCACGCTGAACCGGATGAACACGAACGCCGCGATGAAGGCGATCAGGAAGACCAGCAGCCGCAGCCGCCCGGTATCGACGATCTCCCGCGTGAACCAGGCCCCCATGACCCGCCCTCAGAGGTGCTCACAGCGGACGGTCACGCCGAGCCGTGGCGGTCGGCGGCAACGGTCTCCAGCAGGCGGAGCCAGACCTCGCTCACGGTGGGGAAGCTGGGCACGGCGTGCCACAGCGCGGCGATCGGGATCTTCCCGACGACCGCCATCGTGGCCGAATGGGTCAGCTCGGCGGCGCCGCCACCGGCGAAGGTCGCGCCCACCACCAGGCCGGCCGACCTGTCCAGCACAAGCTTGGCGCGCCCTTTGTAGTGCTCCCGCATGACGAAGGTGCCGGCCAGGTTCGCCATGTCGAACTCGGCCGTCTCCACGTCCAGGCCCTGCTTACGGGCCTCGGCCTCGGTCAGGCCGACCGCGCCGATCTCGGGATCGGTGAAGATCACCTGCGGGACGGCGCCGCGGTCGGCGAGGTCCTCGTGCGGTGTGAACGGCTTGTCCTCCAGCGGGCTCCCCATCGCCCGCGCGGCGATCACGCTCCCGGCGATCCGCCCCTGGTACTTGCCCATGTGGGTGAGGGCCGAGCGCCCGTTGACGTCGCCGATGGCGTAAAGCCAGCGGCCCTCGACGCCGGTCGCGGTCAGGTGGTCGTCGACCTCGACCGGGCCGCCACCCTTCAGGCCGACCGTCTCCAGGCCGATGTCCTCGGTGCGGGGCGCGCGGCCGGTCGCGACGACGATCTCGTCCGCGACCACCGCGCTCCCGTCCGAGAGGTCCGCCGTCACCTCGCCGCCGTGGACATGGCCCTCGACGGGCTCGGCGACCTCGGGCCGCCGCACGAAGGCCGCCGAGGTCTCCAGGCGCACGTCGACGCCCCGCTCGCGCAACCCGTCCGCGATCAGCTCGCCCGCGAACGGCTCGACCCTGCTCAGCAGCCGGGAGCCGCGATGGACGAGCGTGACCCGGGAGACGCCCAGGCCGCTCAGCCAGGTGGCCGCCTCGCACGCGACCACGCCCCCACCGATCACCACGACGCGTTGCGGCACCTCGTGCAGGTTGGTGACGTCGCGGGACGTCCACGGCCGCGCCTCCCGCAGACCCGGGACGGGCGGGATCCGGGGGTGGCTCCCCGTTCCGAGGACGACGGCGTGCCGCGCCGTCAGCCTCCGCTCGCCGCCGTCCGGCCCCGTCACCACCACGGCCCGTTCACCGTCGAGGCGTCCCCTGCCGCGCACCACGCCGACGCCGATGCCCTCGGCCCACCCGACCTGCCGGGAGTCGTCCAGATGGTCCACGACCCGGTCGCGGTGCTCCAGGATCGCCCCGACGTCCAGCCCGCGGTCGCCGACGAGCTCGCGCACGCCCGGCAGGTCGCGCGCGTTGGAGAGCAGCTCCACCGGGCGCAGCAACGTCTTGCTCGGCATGCACGCCCAATACGAGCATTCGCCGCCGAGCAGCTCGTCCTCCACGATGACGGCGTCCAGCCCGGAGAACTGCGTGGCGTACTGGGCGGCGTTCTCGCCGGCCGGGCCGCCGCCCAGGACGATCACGTCCCACTCGGACCTGTCGAGGTCGACCGAAGCGTTCATCAGTCCATCCTTGCCCAGTGATGCGGCACTGTCACCGGCGACTCTCCAGCGCTTGCGAAGGAGACCCGCCCACTGGGCACGATCGTGGCCGGGGAGCGATCCGGCTCCCCGGCCACGGCCACTCCTGCTACCGCTACCGGACGTTCGCGCGTACCTTCACCTTCGCCGTGGTGGTGTAGGCGGAACCGGCTCCGGTCGCGGTCAGCGTCGCCTCGCCGCCCGGCGTGGCCGCCGGGATCGTCGCGGTGAACGAGACCTTGCCGTCGCGGGCGGCGACCGCCCGTCCGAGCGACGCCGTTCCCAGGCGGAACTCGACGCTCTCACCGGCCCGGTAGCCCTTGGCGCTGAGCGTGACGGTCTTCCCGGGGGCCACGGTGCCGCCGACCTTCAGCTTGCCTGGGTGCAGCGACGCCTTGTACTCGGCGCACACGTCCCCGGGGACGCCGACCTCGGGGGCCGGGGCGCCTCCGGTGACGCCGTCGTCCTCGCGGACGGTCAGCGTGCTGAACCCGCGATCGCCCATGACCGCGCCCGACGTGTTGGTCACCGAGGTCTTGAACGAGGTGGACGGCGTGGCGCTGGGCAGCGCGTCCCCGAGCGTCGGGACGGGCACCGGCACGCAGACCTGCCCGGGGGCGAAGGTCACCTTCCGCATCGTGACCCCGGCCTTGCCGGTGGCGGAGCCGAACACGCTCACGTACGCGGTGACCGGGTGGCCGACCTTCTCGGACAGCACCGCCGCCACCGTGGCGGTCCCCGCCCCGGACCCCTCGTCGACGTTGGCGCGCACCAGGTCGACGGTGGCCTGCCGGGCGGGCATCCGTCCCCCGACGCCCCGGTTCTCGGCCGAGAGGTCGGAGAGGTAGACGCCGCCGGAGCCCGTGGCCGCCGTGAACCGCACCTCGCGGATGTCGGTGACCTTGAGCCCGGACAGCGAGGACACCGGGATCGTCACCTGCTGCAGGATCACCTTGCGCAGCCAGGGGTGGGTGGTGCCGGGCAGCCTGGTGACGGCGGCGGGGTTGAGCGTGGAGACCGGCGCGGACCAGGTGCGTCCCTTGCCGTCGACGACGCTGACGGTGAGGTCGGTCGCGTTCGCGACGGACTCGTCGGCGGCCATCTTCACCGACAACCGCTCGTAGCGGGCGATGTTGCGCTTGGACGGCGGGACGGTGACGCGCACCTGCCCGCCGGGCGACGTCCACCTCATGCGCAGCATCGGGGACGAGGGGATGTTGAACGCCCACAGCGCCGGTGACCAGTGCGGCAGTGCCGCCTGGTCAAGGGTCGTGGCGCAGAACGGCAGGTCCTGCGGGACGGTGACGCCTCCCCGGCCGCCCATGCTGGCGCACACCTCGGCGGTGACGCCGCCGGACGCCCGGACGGCGGGATCGGGGGCCTCGAAGGTGGCCAGGTCGGCACGCGACTCGCTCGGCTGGTTCGCGGCCACGGTGATGTCGGCGAACCCGGCGACCGAGGGCGCGATCGCGCGGGACCCGTCCAGCAGCGGCTGGAAGCGCCGCTCGCCGCCCAGCACCAGCCGGAAGAACCCGGCCATGTAGGCGGTGCCGACCTCGACCTGCTGGGGCGCGGTGAGCCTGGTGGTGCCGGCCGCCGCGGGGTTGCAGGTGGGGTCGTCGCTGTTGGCCGACGACCAGTCGTCGCCGGTGCTCGCGGGCCAGCCGCCCGGGGTCCAGATCGTGTTGAAGTAGTTGTGGTTGGCGCCCATCACCAGCACCGCCGAGCGCAGCACGCTGTCGCGGAAGTTGTGCCGCGAGTCGTCGATGATGTGCTGGCCCATCAGGTTCTCCACGTCGCCGTCGCAGTACGGCAGGATCGTCGCCGTCACCGTGTTGGGCAGGGAGATCCGGTCGTAGTCGACGGGCGCGAGCGGCAGCACCGCCCTGATGCCGAACTGCTTGGAGACGGGCAGCGCGTCGTTGAGCGTGGCGGCGGCCACGACGCCCTCGCCACCGCGGGAGTGGCCCATGATCCCGACATTGCCGAGGTCGAACCGTCCGACCAGGTCGCGCGGGGTGATGGGGCCGTCGAGCGCCTCGCCCAGGGTGACGTCCCGTCCGGTGAAGGCGTCGTGGTGGACGACAGGGTCGCCCGCGTTGGCCTTCTTCAGCATCGACAGGGTGTCCAGCACCAGCTGCCCTCGCGCCTGGGCGCCGTAGTCGGCGGCGAGCTGGTTGTCGTTGGCGTTGACGGCGTTGGCCGAGATCGAGACGACGGCGTACCCGTTGCTGGCCAGGGCCCGCGCGGGCGCGTCATAGCCGAGGTAGCTGGGGATGGTGAACCGCTCCGCCGTGCTGTCGGGGGACGTGCGGCAGGGCCACCGCGCCGGGTTGGACGGGCCGGGTCCGTAGCAGGACGCGTGCCGGCCGTGCAGGAAGATGACGACGGGCCTCTTGCCCCCGCCGTCCGGCAGGTAGATCTTGCCGGTGAGCTCGCCGCGGATCCCGCCGATGTTGAGCAGCGGGATCGCCTGGTCGCCGAAGGTGTAGACGGCCTCGGACACCCGGTACGGGCCGGTGGCGGAGGGATCGGACCCGAGCGTCCCGGGCTTGTCCTTGGGCTTGGCCTGGCGCTGTGAGGGCGCCGGGGACGCGGGCGCGGCGTCGGCCGCCGTCTCGAAGGCGTCGGTGGTGATCGAACGGGCGCCGGCCACGGTGGGGTCCGTGGTGACGAGCGACAGCGACGTGCCGTCCGCGGACTCCGTCGCCGGGCCCAGGAGCCTGCCGTCGGCCGACAGGGTGGGCGCGGACGCGGTGATGGGGAGCGGCTTGCCGAGGTCGAGCGTGACCCGGAAGCCGCCGGCCACGCGGGTGACCGACCATCGGGGCCCGGAGGCGACCTCCGGGCCGGGGGCAGCGGACGCGGTACCGGTCATGACGACGGGCACGCAGGCGATGGCGAAGACCGCGGCGAGGAGCCGCGCGGGTCTTCTGCGGCGTGTGAAGAGGGGCAACGGACCGCCTTACGTTCCGGGAGGTTGAGCGCATCGCAACGTATGCCGGACCTGTTAAGAACATCCGTCACTCCTGTTACTTGCGTGTTCCGCCCTAGCTCATCCGCAACTAGTTGGAGATGAATAGTTGACTCTGACTAGTCCCGCATGGATAGTTGGTGGTGACGAAGGATGAGAGAGGAGACCGCGATGGCCGGGCGCAAGGTCGGCAACCTGCTGGGGCTGGCCGTGCTGTCGTATCTGAGCCGGCGGCCCATGCACCCGTACGAGCTGTCGCGGACCATGCGCGACAACGACGACGCGCGCAGCATCAAGTTCAGCCACGGATCGCTCTACATGGTGTTCCGCCAGCTCGAGAAGGCCGGCTTCATCACCGAGCAGGAGACGCTCCGCGAGGGGCAGCGTCCCGAGCGCACCGTCTACGCGCTCACCGCCGAGGGCCGCGCCGAGCTGCGGGACTGGATGCGGGAGCTGGTGGCCGAGCCGGCGCACGAGTACCCGCGGTTCGTCGCGGCGCTCTCGCTGATCGCCGCGCTCCCGCCGGGCGAGGTGATCGAGCTGCTGACCGAACGGCGGCGGCGCCTCGCCGAGCGGCGGGCCGCGATCCGGCGGCTGATCGACGACGCGACGGCGGCGGGCACCCACCCGCTGTTCCTGGTCGAGGAGGAGTACCGGCTGGCGCTCCTGGACGCCGACGAGTCCTTCGTCGCCGGGTTCGTCGAACGGATCGCCAACGACTGGGGCCCGTTGTGGGAGGCCCACCATCGCTCCCAGGGCGCCCCTCAAGGAGAGGAAGGAGCATCATGAGCCGCACCGCCTTGGTCATCGGCGGCGGGATCGCCGGACCGGCGACCGCCATGGCCCTGCGGAAGGCCGGCATCGAGGCCGTCGTCCACGAGGCGCGCGCCGAGGGCGACGGCGACGCCGGCGTGTTCCTCACGCTCGGCTCCAACGGGATCGAGGCGCTCAAGGCGATCGACGCCGACCGGCGGGCGACCGCCACCGGCTTCGCCACCCCCGAGCTGACCCTCCGCGGCAGCAAGGGGAAGACGCTCGGCGTGTCGAAGATCAGCTCGGCGACCGCCGCCCCGTCCATGACCATCAGGCGCGCCGACCTCTACCGCGCCCTGCACGAGGAGGCGGTGCGCCGGGGCGTCCAGGTCGTCCACGGCAAGCGGCTGGTGTCGGCCGAGGACACCGGGGACGCCGTCACCGCGACCTTCGCCGACGTCACCACCGCGACCGGCGACCTGCTCATCGGCTGCGACGGCGTCCACTCCACGGTGCGCCGGGCGGTCGACCCGGGCGCGCCGGCACCGTCCTACGCCGGGCTGATCAGCCTCGGCGGCTACGCCCGCGGCGTGGACACCGGGGCCGAGCCCGGCTCCTACACGATGATCTTCGGAAGGCGCGCGTTCTTCGGGTACGCCGTCGCGCCCGACGGCGAGGTCTGGTGGTTCGCGAACGTCCCGCGTCCCGCCGAGCCCGCCCGCGGCGAGGTCGAGCGGATCCCCGCGGACGAGTGGCGCCGCACGCTGGCCGGCGCGTTCGCCGACGACGCGGGGCCGGCCGTGCGGATCCTGGAGGCCACCGCGACCGCCGACATCATGCCGGCGAGCCCCGTCCACCTGCTCAAGCGGCTGCCCGCCTGGCACCGCGGCCGGATGATCGTCGTCGGGGACGCCGCCCACGCCCCCTCGCCCAGCTCGGGCCAGGGCGCCTCACTCGCCATCGAGGACGCCGTCGTCCTGGCCCGCTGCCTGCGCGACGCGCCGTCCCACGCCGAGGCGTTCGCGGACTTCGTCCGCCGGCGCCGGCCGCGGGTGGAGAAGATCGTCAAGCAGGCCGCGCGGATCAACAACAGCAAGGCCGCGGGCCCGGTCGGACGGCTCTTCCTGGACGCCTTCATGCCGCTGTTCCTCAGGGCGGCCGCGCGGAGCTCGTTCACCGAGGAGGTCTACGGCCACCGCACGACCTGGGAGGTCGCGGCCTAGCGCCCCGGAGTGGACCCCGGATTGGAGCACTTCGCCTTTTTCATGCGGCGCGTCCTGCATATCCCCTCAGCTTGGGGTAACGCCACAACTAAGGAAGCACCCAACGCACCGAAAGGAGCAAGGGGATGCCCAAGACCACGACTCGGGGTCGGGTCAAGAAATCGGAGCTGCCCGACACCATCAAGCGTTCGGACACCAAGGCGCAGCGGACCTTCGCCAAGGCGCACGATTCCGCCGCCAAGGAGTACGGGTACGGGCAGCGAGCCCACCGCGTGGCCTATGCCGCTCTGAGGAACACCTATGAGAAGGTCGGGGACCATTGGGAGCCCAAGGCGAAGCGAGCCAGGGGCCCATCCGACCGGCAGGCGCGCGGCGGCCGGAAGACCTCACGCCCCACGGCGGGCGGAGTGGACGCCAACGCCTCCAAGAACCACCTGTACAACGTGGCGCAAAGACTGGACATCCCCGGAAGGTCCAGCATGAACAAGCAGGAGCTCGTCCAGGCCATCAAGAAGGCCAATCGACGCAAGTCCGCCAAGGCCAGGGCATGAGATTCGCAGCGCGGTGAACCAAATCGCGTGTCACGTCGTTGACCTTGCATGAGCGACGGGTCGACGGCGCAGGCGACGCCCCAGCGGGGAACCACCTCGTTGGGGCTTTTGCCGTTTGGGCCAGTAGGGTCGCTGACCGGACGTAAGGAGGCGAAGATGCGTAGGCAAGGGTAGGCCAGTAGGGTGTCGGCCAGGTGCGCCGGGAAGTCTGGTCGGCATGGACGACGCCGGGCCTCTCGTAGGGACTCCCATGCTGGCCCGTTGTGCTTCATCCGCTGTGAACACAACCCGTCCTGCTGGTACGGCGGTCCCAGCTCCCGCCCGCGCGCGTGAGGTGACGTCGGTTCGGCCCCTACCCTCGAACAGCCACGAAAGATGCAGGAGGGATGCATGCGGATACTTGTTCTCGGCGGTGACGGATACCTCGGCTGGCCGACGGCTCTGCACCTGTCGCAGGCCGGCCACGATGTCGCCGTGGCCGACAACTTCGTACGGCGGCAGTACGACTTCGAGCTGGGGGTGGAGAGCCTCGTCCCCATCGAGTCGCTCCAGACCCGCGTGAGCGCGTGGCGCGAGCACACCGGCAAGGACATCGCCGTGTACGTCGGCGACCTGTGCGACCACGACCACACGCTCGGCATGCTGCGGGACTTCCGTCCCGAGGCCGTGGTGCACTTCGCCGAGCAGCGCGCGGCGCCGTACTCGATGATCGACCGCAAGCACGCGGTCTACACCCAGGTCAACAATGTCGTGGGGACGCTGAACCTGCTGTACGCGATCGCCGAGGTGGATCGTGACATCCACCTGGTCAAGCTCGGCACGATGGGCGAGTACGGCACCCCCAACATCGACATCGAGGAGGGCTGGCTGGAGATCGAGCACAACGGCCGCACCGACCGTGTGCTCTACCCGAAGCGGCCCGGCTCCTTCTACCACCTGTCGAAGGTGCACGACAGCCACAACATCGAGTTCACCTGCCGGATCTGGGGGCTGCGCGCCACCGACCTCAACCAGGGCGTGGTGTACGGGCAGCAGACCCCGGAGACCGCGCTGGACGACCGGCTGGCCACCCGGTTCGACTACGACGCCGTCTTCGGCACGGTGCTCAACCGGTTCGTCATCCAGGCCGTGCTGGGACACCCGCTGACGGTGTACGGCGGCGGCGGCCAGCGCCGGGGCATCATCGACATCCGCGACACCGTCCAGTGCGTCCAGCTCGCCTGCGAGAACCCGGCCGACCGCGGCGAGTTCCGGGTGTTCAACCAGATGACCGAGTCGATGTCGGTCAAGGAGATCGCCGAGACGGTCGCCCGCTGTTACCCCGGTGACGTCACCATCGAGAACCTGGAGAACCCCCGGGTCGAGCTGGAGGGCCACTACTACAACGTGACCCACACCCGCCTGCTGGACCTCGGCCTCTCCCCGCACCTTCTCTCCGACACCCTGATCACCTCGCTGTTCGACGTGGCCAAGCGGCACGCGCACCGGGTGAAGGCCCCCGCGCTCCAGCCCAAGGTCAACTGGCGCGACCACGCGAGCCCCGTGCAGGAGACCTGACCGGATGGCCGACCGAGACGACCGGGCAGAGCAGGCAGGGGCCTTCGCCCGCGCCACCGGCCGCACCGCCGAGGGCGCGGCCGAGGAGGGCGCCGCGGACAAACCCCGCTACCGGCGCTACCAGTACGACCTGATCGCCCCTCATTGCGGGCGCAGCGTGCTGGAGGTCGGCGCGGGGCTCGGCGAGTTCGCGGCGCAGTTCACCGGCCTGGACCGGCTCGTGGTCACCGACGTGGACCCGGACGCGGTGACCGTCGCCAAGTCCCGGTTCGCCGAGGACGGGACGGCGGCGCGGGAGATCGAGGTGCGCCAGTTCGACCTGGCCGCCGGCCACCGGCTGGACCGGCCGGTGGAGTCGGTCGTGGCGATCAACGTGCTGGAGCACTTCGACGACGACGCCGGGATCCTGGAGCTGCTCGCCGGGTCGGTCGTCCCGGGCGGGAGCATCGTGCTGTGGGTGCCCGGCTATCAGAGTCTCTACAGCGACTTCGACCGGCGGGTGGGGCACTTCCGCCGGTACACCCCCCGGACACTGCGGGACGCGATCGCGCGCTCCGGGCTGGCCTGTGAGCTGGCCCGCCCGGTGAACCTGCTCGGGGGCCTGGCCTGGTGGGCGGCGATGCGCCTCGGACGGGCGCGGAAGCCGGCCTCGGGCGCCGTGGGCCTGTACGACCGGGTGATCGTCCCGGTCACCCGGGTGCTCGACCGCGCGCTGCCCGTCCCGTTCGGCCAGTCCGTGCTGGCGGTCGCCCGCGTCCCCGCGGGCGCGCAGGGAGGCACAGAAGGGCCGGGGGCGCGATGACCGCCACCGCGTCGGAACAGACGACCGCCCCCCGGCCCGCGGACGCGGGCGGGGGGCGACCGCTGCGGCTGATCTTCACCCGGTACACGATCGGGTCGATCATCGCGGGCGTGGCCACCGAGGCCACGCTGCTGCTCACCTACGGCCTGGCGCTGCTGGGCCCGGAGGCCGCGTCCATCGCCGCGTGGATCGTGGGGGCGGTCGTGAACTACACGCTCAGCCGCCGCTGGGCCTGGGGACGGCGGGGCCGCCAGAGGCTGCCCCGCGAGCTGCTGTCCTTCTGGGCGATCTCAGTGGCCACCATGGCGCTGTCGGCGTGGGCGACCGGCCTGGCCCACCGGGTGGGCCCCCGGCTGTTCGAGCCGCTGGAGCACGGGATGCTGCGGGTCGCGTTCGTCGGGGCGGTGTTCCTGGCCGTCTACGGGATGCTGTTCGTGGTGAAGTTCGTGGTCTTCCACTACTTCGTCTTCGCGGGCTCGGGCGACGGCACCGAGCCCGGCGACCCCCGGCGGGACGTGGCGCGCCTCTTGGCCCGGCGCTCCCGCCACCAGGTGCCCACGACCACCCGCGAGAACCGGTAGCCGTAGACCAGGTTGCCGCCCTTCTTGGTGGTGCCGGCGGCGCGGCGGCGCATCGTCGCCGGCACCTCCCGCACCCGGTAGCCCCTGGAGATCACGCCGATCAGCAGTTCGGACGCCTGGTACTGCGGCTGCTCCAGCGTGACCGCGGCGGTCACCTCGGCGCGCATGGCGCGCATCCCGAACGTGGTGTCGGTGATGCGCTGCCCCGTCAGCCGGCTCACCAGCCAGGCGAACACGTGGACGCCGAGGCGGCGGACCCGGTCGTAGGTCTCCTGCCGGCCCAGCCGGCGGGAGCCGGTGACGAAGTCGGCCTCGCCGCGCAGCACCGGCTCCAGCACGACCGGGATCTGCGCCGAGTCGTACTGCCCGTCGGCGTCGGTGGTCACGATGTACTCGGCGCCGCCCTCGCGGGCGATGCGGTAGCCCAGCCGCAGCGCGGCGCCCTGGCCGCGGTTCACCGGGACGTCGCATACCAGCGCGCCGTACTTGCGGGCCATCGCGGCGGTGCCGTCGGTCGAGCCGTCCACCACCACGATCACGGCGGCCTCATGGCCCGAGATCGTCTCCGGGATGGAGTCGACGACGGCGCCGATGCCGCGTTCCTCGTTGTAGGCGGCGATGACGATCGCCACCGGGGGCAGCCGGGTCCCGTACTCGGCGGTGAAGGCGGCCAGCGCCGCCTCGTCGACGTCGCCGGGCGCCTCCGCCTGGGGATCGATCGCCTCGCTCATCCGACCTCCACGGGTGCGAAGTCAGGCCAGACCGTCTTCATGCCGGACACCAGGTCGTGGCTCGGCTCGTAGCCCAGGGAACGGGCCCTGCTGATGTCCAGCACCACCGCGGGCATCTCGCCCGCCTTCGCCGGGACGTGCTCGGCGGGGATCGGCGCGCCGGTGACCTCCCGGGCGGCCTCGATCAGGTCGTTGACGCTGGTGGACAGCCCCGAGCCGATGACGAGCGGGCCGATGTGCCCGGTGCGCCAGGCCAGCAGCACGCCCTGCACCACGTCGTCCACGTGGACGTAGTCGCGCAGCTGCTCGCCGTCCCCGTAGATCTGGACGCCCGTGCCGGACGCGGCGGCCCGCATCAGGCGCGGCACGAAGCTGTCCTTGTGCTTCATCCCCGGGCCGTAGACGTTGGCGAAGCGCAGCGCGCAGGTCCGCATGCCGTAGACGCCGGAGTACGCGCTCAGCAGCATCTCCACGGCCGCCTTCGTCGCGCCGTACGGGGTGAGCGGGCGCAGCGGCAGGTCCTCGGTGATCGGGGTGCTGCCGACGTCGCCGGTCACCGCGTTGGTCGAGGCGAACACCACGCGGGGGACGCCGGACTCGCGGGCCAGTTCCAGCAGGCCGGCCGTGGCGTCCACGTTCAGCCGGTAGACGCCGGCCGGGTCCTCGACCGAGCGCAGCACCGAGGTGACGGCGGCCAGGTGCACGATCCCGTCCAGGTCCCCGGTGACGGCGGCGCGGCGCACGTCCGGGTCGCACAGGTCGCCCACCACCGAGCGCACGGCGGGATCGGGATGCGGGTCCTTGTCCACGACCACCACCTCGGACCCGGCGGTCAGCAGGGCGTCCACCAGGCGGCTTCCGATGAAGCCCGACCCCCCGGTGACCAGCACCCGCGCGCCGTCGAGGCCGGTGCCCTCCCCGCCGTCACGCTGCTCCGGCGAAGGGGCAATGGACACATTTGTCATCGGCGTTCACCCGCTGCACTCGTGGACCCTTACGACCGCCGACCCTAACGGACCGTCTCGCGTGCCAAGGACGCGAATCGACGATCGACGCCCGCGTTGGCATGATGACCCGCGGACGGGAGGACGACCTGTGATCCATGTTCTGGTGATGGGCTTGCCCCTGGTAGCGGGCCTTATTCTCGCCCTGCTCGCGCATCGCGGGAAGTGGGCGCCGCCGCTGGTGGTCGCGCTGGGAACGGGCGCGGCGCTGCGGGTGGTGGTCATGGTCGTCGCCGTCCAGGACCCCTGGCAGCCCTGGGACATGGCCGAGGACTTCAAGTCCACCGCCGACACCGTTCTCGACGGCCGCGATCCCCTGGTCTACCTGCGAGAAGGCGGCTGGCACTTCCTGCCGTTGCTGGCCTATCTCCTCGCCGGGATGCGGGAGCTTGGGAATTTCCTGGGAGTTCCCTGGACGGTGATGGGACGGGTGGTCCCCGTCCTGGCCGACCTGGCCCTGATCCCCCTCGTCGCGAAGCTCACCGAGGGCCGGGAAGGGGACCCGGGGCGTGGCGCCAGGCACGCCTTCCAGTACGCGTGCGCGCCTCCCGTTCTGATGGTGTCCGCGCTGCACGGCCAGTTCCCGCCGATCACGCTGGCGCTGGGGGTCGCCGCCCTGCTGGCCGCCCGCAACGGCCGCGTCCACCTGACGGGCCTGCTCATCGGGCTGTCGGTGACCACGGCGAACTGGGCGGCGCTGCTGCTGCCCGGCGTGCTGATGACCACGCGGGGGTGGCGCGGCCGGCTGGGCGTGCTCGGCTGGACGGCGCTCGTCCCGCTCGCGTTCCTGGTCAGCAGCGTGCCGTTGCTCGGCACCCCGGTGCGCGAGCTGCCCGAGTCCGTGGCCAAGTCGCTGTCGGCGCGTGCGGTGATCGGCGACTGGGGCTGGACGGCGCTGGTGACCGGAGGCAGCCAGGCGGTGGAGCCCGGGTTCGGGCGCATCGGCATGCCGGTGCTGGCGCTGGGGTTGCTGGCCGCCGCGTGGTGGTGGCGCAAGGCGGGCCCGATCAGGCTGACCCTCGCGTTGCTGCTGGTCTTCCTCATCGTGACCTACCGGTTCGGCACCCAGTACCTGCTCTGGCCGATCCCCTACCTGCTGATGCTGTCGCGGCGCGGCACCTTGCCCGTCATCACCGTCGCCGGAGTGTGGGCGGCGTTCGGCTACGTCTACATGTCGCGGCTGGACGTCTTCGGCTGGCGCGACGCGCATGTGTGGTGGGCGTTCTCCTCGTTCGTCGTGATCGCGCTGTTCGTCTACGTGCTGCCCGAGCGGCGCGCACCCGAGCCGGACGAACCCCCGGCGGAACCGCCGCGCTCACCCAGCCACGCGACGGCCGCGTCCACCTAGCCGTCGCGCGGTGCCTCGCGCGGTATACGACATCTGTTGAACGGCGGGCGCTGAGACGCCCGCGCCCCTAGTGTCGTCGGCATGATCATGCGTCGTTCACTGGGTGGTGTGCTGGCGGCGCTACTGGGAAGTGGCGCCCTCACGGTGGCGACGGCGGTGCCCGCGGCACACGCCGTCCCGACACGGTCCGCGCCCGGCTTGGTCCGGGCGACCGATCTGAAGGCCGACCTGGACGCGATCCTGGCCGACGAACGGCTCGCCGGAGCCGCGGTCGGGGTGCTGGTCAGCGATGCCGGAACGGGCGAGGTGGCGTACTCCCGGGCCCCCGCGGCCGGGGTGATGCCCGCGTCCAACAACAAGATCCACACATCGGTGGCGGCGCTCGCGCTCCTCGGGCCCGGCTACCGGTTCCACACCGGCGTGTACGCGCGGAACGTCCGCGGCTCCACCGTTTACGGCGACCTGTACCTGCGGGGCACCGGCGACGCCACGATGCGGGCCGCCGAGTACGACCGGCTGGCCGCGCGGGTCGCCGAGCGGGGGATCACCCGGGTGACCGGCGACCTGATCGCCGACGACACCTGGTTCGACGCCCAGCGGACCTCCCCCGACTGGGACCCCACCGACTTCCCCTTCGCCTACGCCGCCCAGATCTCCGCGCTGACGATCTCCCCCGACGACCAGTTCAACTCCGGGACCGTCAAGGTGACGGTGACGCCGGGCGAGCAGGGCGCGCCGGTCCGGGTCGCGCTCACCCCCGCGACCGATGTCGTCAAGATCGACAACCGGGCGGTCACCGGCGCGGCGGGCAGCCCGTCCACCCTGCGGATCGACCGGCCCGCCGGGGCGAACACCCTCGTGATCACCGGCTCCCATCCGTCCGGCGGCGCGGCCGTTGAGGCGCTGCGCACGGTCGAGGAGCCCGCCCTGTACGCGGCCGACGTGTTCCGCAAGGCGCTGGAGGCGCGCGGCGTCCGGGTCCACGGCACGACCTCGCCCGGCCGCACGCCCGCCGGCGCGAAGCGGCTCGCGGCCCGCTCGTCCATGCCGCTGTCCCGGCTCATGACGCCGTTCCTCAAGCTCAGCAACAACATGATGGCCGAGATCCTGGTGAAGGCGATCGGCCGTGAGAAGCGCGGCGAGGGAGGCTGGGACGCGGGGCTCCCCGTGATCGAGAAGTACCTGGCGGGCCAGGGCGTGCCCGCCTCCCGGCTGCACATGACCGACGGCTCGGGCCTGGCCCGCTCCAACCGGACCACCCCGCTCGACCTGGCCACCGTGCTGAGGAAGGCCCAGTCCAAGAGCTGGTTCCCCGCCTGGTACCACGCGCTGCCGGTGGCGGGCGACCCCGACCCGATGGTCGGCGGGACGCTGGCGAGCCGGATGGCCGGGACGCCGGCGGCCGGTAACGTGCACGCCAAGACCGGCACGCTGACCGGCGCGACGGCGCTGTCCGGCTACGTGCGGGACCCCTCCGGACGGCGGTTGGTCTTCTCGGTGGTCTTCAACGGCTACCAGGGCGGGGCGCCCAAGGACATCGAGGACCGGATCGCGATCCGGCTGGCCGGCGGGCCCGCGTCCGACCGGACCGTCATCGCCCGGCGGGTGCCCGCCGGCGCGCAGAACCTCGAATGCTCCTGGACGATGAGCTGCTGACGACGATGAGCTGCTGACCCGTCCGTCCCCGGCCTACGGGATGGGCTCCACCTGGACGCCGGGGATGGACGAGTACGCCTCGGGTGTGGCGGTGAGCAGCGGCCAGCGGCGCCACCGCGCGGACCAGGCGGCCTGTGCCGCGTCCGCGGGCAGGTCGCTCGCGATGGCCGCGAGCAGCCCCGTCTGCTGGGCGATGACCTCGTCGAGGTCGTCCACATGGACGACCTGGAGGCGGGGGAGCCGCTCCAGGACCGAGCGGCCGTGGTCGGGGACGAGCTGCCACGCGCGGGCCAGGGCGGCGGCGGGCAGCACGATCGTCGCGTGCTGGGCGATGGAGGCACGCAGCCGGGCACGCAGGTAGATGGTCTTGCCGGTGGCCAGATCGAGCAGGGCCGTCGCGTCGAAGACGTGCCCGGTGATCACGCCACGTCGCGGCCGCGGTCGACCAGCCGGTCGACCAGGGCCTGCTCGTCGGGACCCGGCGGGCCGAAGAGGTCGTCGACGGCGACCGCGTCCTCCAGGTAGGCCAGCTTCAGCCGGGCGCTCTCGGCCAGGAACCCCGACACCGAGGCGATCTTCTTCTCCTCGGCCAGGCCCTGGAGGCGGGCGGCGAGCTCGTCGGGCAACGTGATGTTCAGACGTGCCATGGGCGCAAGGATACACACTGAACCCGCTCCGAGTGTGTATGGTCCGGCGAACGGGCCCTTGACGCAGCGGTTCGGCAGGTCCTCGGCGCAGCGGTGTCCCCGACGGGCTCGGGTGTTAACACCGGGGTAACGGCGGCATGGCAAGGATGCCCGCCATGACCGGATCGCGCAGATCGTCGCGGGTGGCCGCCGCGCTCACGCTGCTGGGCTGCCTCCTGGTGGTGGTGGCGTCCTCGGTGGCCCCGCTGCCGGATAATCGTCTCGTCCTCGCTCCCGACGATCCCCCGCTCGATCCGGTGCCGATGATGCCCTCGCACTCCCCCACGCCGTCCACGCCACCGTCGGCGTCCGTGCTGACGAAGGCGGACCGCGCGGAGCTGTCCCGATCGCTGGAGCGTTACCTGAACGGGCGCCCCGGGCGGCTCTCGGTCGCGATCAAGGACCTGACCACGGGCCGGTCCTTCTCCTACGGCGGGCGGCACCGGCCCGCCACGGCCAGCGTCGTCAAGGTCGATGTCGTGGCCGCGCTGATGCTCCGGGCGCAGCGGGACGACCGCGCGCTCACGTCCACCGAGAAGGCGCTCGCCGCGCAGGCGATCAAGGTGAGCGACAACGACGCGACGGACGCGCTGTGGTCCCTGATCGGCGGGGCCGAGGGGCTGCGCGCGGCGAACAGGAGGCTCGGCCTGCGCGACACCGAACCCGGACCGGGCGGCGCCTGGGGCGTGACCACGACCAGCGCCGCCGACCAGGTCAGGCTGCTGGCGGCGCTCGCGAGCCCGCGCGGACCGCTCGGCGCGGCGTACCGCCGCCACCTCCTGGGCCTGATGGCGGACGTGGCCCCGGAGCAGGCGTGGGGGGTGAGCGCGTGCGCGGGGAAGGGCGCCGAGGTCGCGCTGAAGAACGGCTGGCTGCCCCGCAAGGCGGACGGCGGCGCCTGGACGGTCAACAGCGTCGGCCGGGTACGGGACGCCCGCCACGACTACCTGATCGCCGTCCTGTCCGACCGGCATCCGTCGATGGGCGCCGGGGTCGAGACCGTGGAGCGGGTCACCCGGATGGTCACCGGCGCCCTCGGCGGAGCGCCGGAGAGCGCCCCCTGACGGGCGAGGCGGCGCTCCCGATCGTCCCGCCGTTCCGCCGCACCGGCCGCGCCGGGATGGGCGGCAACGTGGTGACGAGTGTCAGGGGATTCGTTCCCCTTCGCTGATACGCTCCGCAGCGTGACGACGGGCATGGCCGCCAGGGCGCGCGGCCCGCAGCGGCTGCTGATGATGCTGCTCGGGGACTACTGGTTCGAGCGCGCCGAGGCGCTGCCGTCCGCCGCGCTGGTCGCGTTGCTCGGCGAGTTCGGCGTGACCGAGGTCGGCGCCCGCGCCGCGCTCAACCGGCAGGCACGGCGTGGCCTTCTGCGGGTGGAGAAGCGCGGTCGCCGCACGTACTACGCGCTGACCCCGCTGTCGGGCGCGCGCTTCGCCGAGGGCGGCCGGCGCCTCGCCGCGTTCGGCGCCGACCCGTCCGGCGGGGCCGAGTCCTGGGACGGACGCTGGGCGCTGGTGGCCTTCTCCGTCCCCGAGAACCGCCGCGCGGCACGGCACGCGCTGCGCGAGCAGTTGCGATGGCTGGGGTACGCGCCGCTGTACGACGGCCTGTGGGTGTCACCGTACGCCCGCGACGAGGAGGTCAGGGAGGTCCTGGCCGAGCTGGGCGTCGAGTCGGCGACCCTGTTCTCGGGGACGCTCGGCGAGGCGAGCCCGGCGGGCGGCGACCCGATCCGCGCCTGGGACCTGGTCGCGCTGCGCGGTGCGTACGAGCGGTTCATCGCCGACTGGGAGGTGTGGCGGGAGCGGGCGGCCGGGGGCGGGGTGAGTCCGATCGACGCGCTGCGCGCCCGCACCGAGCTCATCCTGGACTGGCGGGAGCTGATGAACGGCGACCCCGGGCTGCCCGCCGAACTGCTGCCGGGCCAGTGGCCGCGGGCGTCCGCGCGGCGCGTGTTCGGGGCGGTGTACGACGCGCTCGGCCCGCTGGCGGAGTTCCGCGTACGGCAGATCATCGCGGCCGAGGACCCGGAGCCCGCGCGGCTGGCCATGCACCACACCCTCGCCGACCTGGCCCGGATCTGAGGGCAGAAATAACGGCAACGCTTCTTGCGGTCGTCAGGCTCGATGTTGCATGTTGGAGGAACGACCGAGCGCTCTGGAGGCCACCGGTGCCCATCGAACTCGACGAAAGCCTGCGCGCCATCCGCACGACTCTGGAGGCGGACGGCTTCCACCTGCGGGCCGAGGAGTCCGGCGACCGGCTGCGGGTCGTCATCACCTCCGACCCGGACGGCTGCGCCGACTGCATCGTCCCTGAGCCGGTGCTCCAGCGGATCCTGCAGGACGCCACCGGCGTCCCGGCGGAGAAGATCGACGTGACCTACCCGGCGGACGCGTAGGGCGCCTTCCGCGGCGGCGCGTCGGCGGGCGGCTCGGGAGGCTCCGCCGTGCCGGGGCGGCGGATGCCCATCGACATCCCGGCGGCGAACAGGCACAGCACCGCCGCGCCCCACCACGCCATCGTGTACGAGCCGAACTCGGTGCGCAGGATCCCGGCGACCGCCGCCGCGACCGCGGCGCCGAGCTGGTGCGAGGCGAAGATCCAGCCGAAGACGACCGTGCCGTGCACGGGACCGAACACCTCGCGGGCCAGCGCCACGGTGGGCGGGACGGTGGCCACCCAGTCCAGCCCGTAGAAGACGACGAACACCAGCATGCTGGGCCGCACCGAGGCGCCGAACAGCGCGGGCAGCGCCAGCAGCGACAGCCCCCGCAGCCCGTAGTACCAGGCCAGCAGCTTGCGGGCGTCCACCCGGTCGGTCAGCCAGCCGGACCCGACGGTGCCCACGATGTCGAAGATCCCGATCAGCGCGAGCAGGCCGGCCGCGGTGGTCTCCGGCATGTGGTGGTCGTGCGCCGCCGGGATGAAGTGGGTGTTGACCAGCCCGTTGGTGGACATGCCGCAGATGAGGAACCCGCCCGCCAGCAGCCAGAACGCCTTGCTGCGCAGGCCCTGGCGGAGCGCCGACAGCGCCAGCCGCGCCGCGTTGCCCGTCTGCTCCTGCCCGGTTTCGATCTCCGTGGCCCCGTATGGGGCCAGTCCCACGTCGGCGGGGCGGTCCCGCAGCACCAGCACGACCAGCGGCACCACGGCGAGCGCGGCCACCGCCACGGTCAGCGAGGCCGGGCGCCAGCCGTACCGGTCCGCCAGCCAGGCCATCAGCGGCAGGAAGACCAGTTGGCCCGTCGCGCCGGCCGCGGTGAGCACGCCCAGCACCAGGCCGCGGTGCCTGACGAACCAGCGGCCCGCCACCGTCGCGGCGAACACCATCGCCATCGACCCCGTGCCCAGCCCGATGAGCACGCCCCAGCACAGCACCAGCTGCCAGCTCGCGGTCATGAACACCGTGAGCCCGCTGCCCGCCGCCACCAGCACGAGCACGCACGCGGTCACCCGGCGCAGCCCGAAACGCTCCATCAGCGCGGCGGCGAAGGGCGAGGTCAGCCCGTACAGGACCAGGTTCACCGACACCGCGAACGACGTCGTGGACCGCGACCAGCCGAACTCGTCCTGGAGCGGCACCATCAGGACGCCGGGCGCGGCGCGGAACCCGGCCGCGCCGATCAGCGCGACGAACGCGACGGCCGCGACGATCCAGGCACGGTGGATCCAGGCACGGCGACGACGGAACACCTGACCTCCAGGACGGGACGGCGGGAGTGCCTCGGGGCGACGACCACTCTCCCCCGGCTCGCCCGGCGGCAACAGTGGACAAAATGTCATTCTTCCGGAGGATCCGGCCAGTCCCGAACTCCGCCCACGGAAAGCCGTCACGCCGCTAAAGGCCGTTTACGACGCATTCAACCGCTGTAAACGGCCTTTACAGGACCGGTCACCAAGCGGCCGGAACCGGCCGACGGGCTCCCGGAACGGCGACCCGGCGGCCGTCTTGGGCAAGACTGGAAGCGCGGAACGAATCGGCGCCCGCGAGGGCGGCGCGAGACCGGGCCCGGAGAACCCCGGCCCCCTTTCCGCAGGTTTTCTGAAGGTCACCGTGGAGCGTCATGGACGGGCCGCTCCCCGGCAAGGTCCTTCGCGCGGCGGGCACCTCGGCCGCGCGGAGGCTCCTCGATCGATCGGGAGGAAACCATGTCGACACCCGCACCCGTGCCGGTGGGCGGGACCAACCCGCCGCTCCCCGAAGGCACCGAGGTGTGGACCCCCGCGGCGGGCGACACCGTGATCATGGGATCGGAGGTCCAGCCGAACGGCTACGTCTACTACCGCTGCGCGGGCGTTCCCGACCCCATCAGCGGGATGACGGTGTACCGGCGGCGCGCGGTCGTCCCGGAACCGCCCACCGACCCGGCGCCGCCGTCGATGACCGCCGGCCCCGTCGCCCCGGGACGCGAGCCCGGCCACGCCGTCCACCCGGACGCCGCCGCGCCCGACCCCGTCCAGCAGGAGGCCAAGCGCACGCCCGCCTACCTGCGCCGGATGCGCGAGCGCGCGCGGGAGCGGGTCTTCGGGACCGACCTGTCCAACCGTCCCACCGTGACCCCGCCGCTGTACTCGCGGGACCACCGCTTCAAGGACTTGGCCCGGCTGATCGTCAACGGCTACAGCGTCAACGAGGACGGGCTGAGCTTCCAGGTCACGGTGCTGTCGAACCTGAAGCACGTCGCGGTGCCGCACGACCTGATCCCGGTGACGCTGGAGGCGCCGGACGGCCGCGACCTGGACACCGTGATCGTGCTGACCCCGCCGCCCGACCAGAACGTGTGCACCTTCTCCGCGTCCTACACCTGGAACCAGCTGGCCAGGCTGCTCGGCCTGCGGCGCCCCGCGGGGTCGCCGGTGCGGGACGCCGTCCTGCGAGCCCTGCCGCAGGCGGGAATCCGCGCCGAATGGTGGGACAACAAGTACGGGCCCAACGCGCCCGCGTACTACAGCGGCGGCACCGAGCAGAAGAACGGCTCGGGCCGCATCGACCTGCGGCCGATCACCATCGACGACCTCAAGGAGTCGGAGTCGGTCCGCAAGTCCGCGTGGAGCACGGGCGAGCCCCTCCGCGAGTCCCGTCCGGTCTACCGCGCCTTCAAGGACCTGCTCCAGCCGGGCATGGAGATGACCACCTCGCTGGAGGCCGAGTCGGAGTTCCTCATCACCGGCGAGCACCACGTCTCCGTCGTCGCCAAGCTGCGCGCGCTCTACGCCCGGCCCGACGACCTCAGGGCGCTGGGCATCCGCCTGATGTCGGCCGAGGACGTCCGCAGGTGCACCGACATCTACTACGACGTTCCCGGGCTCACCCTGCTGCGGAACGCGATCGTGCTGCGGCGCCGCAAGCTGGGCAACGACGAGCCCGGCGCGTTCCTGTTCACCGTGAAGGGCCGCAGCGTGAGCAAGCCGGGCGCGCCCGGGGAGCGGATCAGGCTGGCCGCGCATGTGCACCTGATCGAGGACGCCCGCCCTTCCCGGCTGCGCGACTTCCTCGCCGACGGCACCATCGACAACGCGTTCGCCCGCATCCTGGCCGACGGTCTCGGCCGCGAGCCCGCCGCCGACCCGAAGGACTGGGAGGACGTGGCGCCGCGGCTGTTCGTCACCGCGCAGCGGGTGCGCTACTCCTTCGAGCTGGACCACTCCACGACGATCGACCTCAGCGCCGACAGCGCCACGGGCACGGACCCGGTGACGGGCCGCTCCCGCACCATCCACACGGTCGTGTTCGGCATCGCCCACCCGGGGCTGTTCCGCGGCGGCGCCTCGTCCGGCCCGCTCACCGGGGGCGCCGGCCTCGCGGCCCTGGGCGCCACCGCGGCCACGCGGGAGAGAACCCCTGACCAGAGCAACGGGTCCGGGGCGGCGCCGCGGCGGCGTGTCCTGGTGACCAGGCCGTACCACGTCCCGGCCGACCTGGACGACCCCGCCCTGTTCGAGAAGCCCGACTACGCGCAGTTCCAGGAGCTGCGCGACCGGATGATGCACCACCTGTTCGGCTACGCGGCCAAGGACCTGGCCATCGGCGGTTCCAAGGCGCACACCCTGGCCGTCCTGCTGAACATGATCTGACCGCGGCGGGGCGCGGTCGCGCCCGCGAATTCCCGCGAAGGCGTCTCATTCCACGCGACGGCGGCTCAATCTTCGTCCATTTGATGCCCAAGAGGCCGTCCGCGAACGGGCGCAGTTCATGATCACAGCATTCCGGCGGCATCGCCGGTCATTGGCGTTGCGCCGCCATTTCCAAGGGCGCGTCCCCCTTTCTTAAATCCCCTGCCGATGAGCTGTGGAGTCCCATGGCGGACGGGTGATCGCGGGTCAGACTTCTTGATCAGAAAGGCGTCGCCCGGCCCTCTGAGAAAGGACGACCGGATGGGCTCTCAGGGGCTTAGCACTCCCGCCATCGGCCTGCCGCAGACCGTTCCGGCACCCCGTGCCCGACGACCCCGCACCGGACGGCTCGCCCGTCCCCGAGTCCTCCCGGCGCTGTTCGCGCCCGTCCTCGCCGTCGCCGACGCGTCCGCCATGGCGGTCGCGGTGACGCTCGCGGCGTGGCCCTCCCCCGGAGCGGTCGTGGCGGTCGCGGCCGTGGTGTTCGTGGCGTTCAACGCCGCCGGTGGCCTGTACCGGTTCCGCCGCGCGGCCTCCCTCCTCGACGACCTTCCCGCGCTGCTCCTCCGTTCCGCGCTCGTCGCCGCGCTGGCACTCGGCGGCATCCCGCACACGACGGTGCGCCCGGCCGTCCTGCTGTGGCTGTGGACGACCTTCCTGGGGTGCGCGTTCTCCGGGGCGGGACGGGTGCTCGTCTACGCGGCGCTGCGCACCCATCGGCGCCGCCGCCGGGTGCCGCGTCCCGCCATCGTCGTCGGCACCGGCACCACCGCGGCCGAGGTCGCGGACCTCCTGCCGCGGCACCGCGACTTCGGGCTCGCGCCGGCCGGCCAGATCCTCGCCGGCGACCCGGACGACCCGCCCGTACCCGAACTCCCGGTGCTCGGCCGCCCACAGGACCTGCCGGAGGCGGTGCGCTCCCTCAGCGCCCACCCCGGTGGCGTCACCATCGTGGTCTGCGCGGAGGACGTACAGCGCCCGCTCCTGGAACCGGTGGTCCGCGCGTCCCTGGCACTGCCCGCCGAGACCCTGCTCGTCCTGTCCACGACGGAGGTCCTGGTCTCGGGCGGCAGGATCGAGCACCTGGCTGGGCTGCCCTTCCTCCGCCTCGGACCGCGGCGGGGCGAACGCGCGGCCCACGCCGTCAAACGACTCTTCGACGTGGTCGCCGCCAGCGCCGCGCTGCTGCTCTCCCTGCCGGTCCTGCTGGCCTGCGCGCTCGCGGTACGGATCGAAGGCGGTCCCGGCGTGCTGTTCCGGCAGCGCAGGGTCGGGCGCGGCGGGCGCCAGTTCGTCCTGCTGAAGTTCCGCTCGCTGCGTCCCGACGACGACCACGAGGCCGACACCCGCTGGTCGGTGGACGGGGACGCGCGGATCGGCCCTGTGGGCCGGTTCCTGCGCACGACCTCGCTGGACGAGTTGCCGCAGCTATGGAACGTCATCCGCGGCGACATGAGCCTGGTCGGCCCGCGCCCCGAACGGCCGCACTTCGTCCGTCTGTTCTCCGAGAGCTGCCCGGAATACGGGCTGCGGCACCGGATGCCCGCTGGCATCACCGGGTGGTCCCAGGTGAACGGGCTGCGCGGCGACACCTCCATCGAGCTGCGGGCCAGGTACGACAACCGCTACATCGACACCTGGTCGTTCGGCCGCGACCTGAAGATCCTGCTGCTGACCGTCCGCGCCGTGCTGGCGAAGGACCCCCGGTGACCGGGGTGTCGCCCCTGCGGCCGGGCCTGCTGGTGGCCGCCGCCGTCCTCACGGTGTGCGCCCCGAAGGGATCCCTGGCCGAGACGAGCGCGCGGGTGGGCGTCCAGGTGCATCCCTCCGACATCGCCGGCCTGCTGCTGGTGTTCGCCGCGACGGTGGCCGTCCTCAGCGGGGTGTCCGCGCCGCCGCGCCGCGCGCTGTGGGCGTTCGGGCCGCTCGTCCTCGCGACGGGGCTCGCGACGCTCTGCTCGCCCGACATCACGGCGAGCCTGCCGGGCTTCATCCGGGTCGTGCAGTTGTTCGTGCTGGTGCCGCTGGCGGTGCTGATCCTGGTCAGGGACCGGCGGGACGCCCTGATCCCCGCGGGCGGCGTGGTGGCGGCCGGGCTGTTCGAGGGATGTTACGGCGTCTGGCAGGCGCGCACCGGCAACGGCGCCTCCTACGCCGGGGAGAACGTGCGGGCGGTCGGGACGTTCGGCGGGACCGACGTGATGGCCCTGTCGGTCGTCGCCGGGCTCGCCCTGATCATCACGCTGTCGTTCCTGCTGGCCGGTTCGTGGCGGCTGCGTCTCCTCGCGCCCGCGGCGCTGCTCGTGCTGGCCGCGGCGCTGGCGCTGGGGCTCAGCCGGGGCGCCTGGATCGCCATCGGCGCGGCGGCGGTGCTGGTCCTGTTCGCCTACAGCGTGCGGCTGGCCCTGTGGACGGCGGTGACCGCCGTGTCGCTGCTGGTCGTCCTGGCCGGCGGCCTCGGTGTCGGGCCCGGCTTCGACATGCTGGCCGACCGGACCCGGTCGCTGGCCGACATCACCGACGCGCCGGACCAGTCCGTCGTGGACCGCTACAGCCTGTGGACGGCCGCGTCGGGGATGTGGCAGGACCATCCCATCACCGGCGTCGGCGTGAAGAACTTCCCCGCCTACCGCGACACCTACGCCCCGATCGAGCTGTCGTCGGCGGGCGAGGTCGCCGACGACGACGGCTACCGCCGCCAGCCGCTGCTGTCGCCGCACAACCAGTACATGCTGTTCCTGTCCGAGCAGGGCGTGCTGGGGCTGGCCGGCCTGCTGACCCTGTTCGGGACGCTGCTGTACGGCGTGTGGGCGCACCGGTCACCGCGCGACCCGCTGTGGCTGGCCTCGGCGGGCCTCCTCACCGCGCTTCTGATCGACTTCCTGTACTCGGACCTGGGCGGCGGGGGCAGCGTCCTGGTCTCCATCGTGATCGGGCTGATCGCGGCCGGTCCCACGGTGTGGCGGCGGCCGGGGAGCGCGCCGGCATGACGGCCACCGCCGGGACGCGCCCCGCACGCGACGACACCTCGATCCGCCGGGCGACCCTGCTGACCGCGGTGCTCGTCGGCGGTGGCACGGCGCTGGGGTTCCTGCGCGACCTGGTCATGGCGCACCGGTTCGGTGCCGGAAGCGGCACCGACGCCTTCCTGGTCGCGTGGACGATCCCGGAAACGGTGTCCCCGCTGCTGATCGAGGACGCCATGGCGATGGTGATGGTGCCGGTCGTGACCCGGATGCTGCGGGAGCCGGACGGGGTGCGTCCGCTGGTGCTGTCCGTCCTGCCCCGGCTGGCCGCCGCGCTGGCGGCCGTCACGGTGGCGATCGCGCTGGCGGCGCCGCACCTGGTGAACCTGCTCGCGCCCGGACTCGACGAGCCCGGCCCGGCGGCGCGCTGCGTGCGGCTGACCGCGCTGACCGTGCTCGCCTTCGGCGTCGCGGGGTTCATGAGCGCGACGCTGCGGGCGCACCACCGCTTCGGCCCGCCCGCCGCGATCTACCTGGCCTACAACGCGGGCATCCTGGCGATGATCGCCGCGTTCGCGGCGCCGCTGGGGATCACCAGCGCGGCGCTGGGCGTGGCCTGCGGCGGGCTGCTGATGATCGCCGTCCAGGCGCCGGCGTTCCTGCGCTGCCTGCGCGGCTCGCGGCCCGCGGCCCGTCCCTCGGTCGGGGACGGGGTGCTGGGCGCGGCGGTGGCCGTCGTCTTCTACACGCTCACCCGGCAGTCGCAGGTGCTGGTCGAGCGGTTCCTGGGCTCCGGGCTGGCCGCCGGGTCGATCTCGCATCTCAACTACGCGCAGAAGGTCGGCCAGGTGCCGATGGTGGCCTCGCTGCTGCTGGTGACGGTGACCTTCCCCCGGCTGGCGCGGGCGTCCGCCGGGGGCGACCGGGACCAGGTGCGCCGCCGCGTCGAGTCCGACCTGGTCGTCGTCAGCGGCGTCGTGCTCTACGCGACCGCCGCCCTGGTGGCGCTCGCGCCGCAGGTCATCGAGCTGCTGTTCCAGCACGGCCGGTTCACCGCGGACGACGCGGACCGCACGGCGCTGGTGCTGCGCGTCTACATGCTGGGCGTCTGGGGCCAGGCCATGATGGGCCTCTCCGCCAGGGCGTTCTTCGCCGGGAGCCGTCCCGTCTGGCACCCGATGCTGGCGATGGCCGGGGGCCTGGCCGTCACCGCCGTGCTCGGCGCCGCCCTCGCCGGCACGGTGGGCACTCCCGCGCTGGCCGCCGCGAACGCCACGGGGATCACCGTCGCCGCGCTCACGCTGCTGGTGGTGCTGCGCAAGCGGGTGGCGCCGATCTCGTTCCGCGCCGTCGGCCGCGCCGTCGGGACGCTGCTCGCCGCCGCGTGCGCCGCCTGCCTGGCCGGTCTGGCGGTCACCCGCAGCCCCGCCATCGCCTCCTCCCCTCCGCTCGTCCAGCTCGTCGCGGGAGGCGCCGCCGTGACGGCCGTCTACGCCGCGGCGCTCGTCCTCAGCCGGCGTCGTCCCCAGAGGGAGGCATCGTGAACGATCCCGAAACCTTCGGCCATCCCATCACGACCATGCCGATGGTCCTGATGTACCACTCGGTCGATCACTATGAGCAGGACCCGCATCTGGTGACGGTGACGCCGGAGCGTTTCGAGCAGCAGTTGCGCTGGTTGCACACCCGCGGGCTGCGCGGCGTCAGCGTCAGGGAGCTTCTGGACGCGCACGCCAAGGGTGGGACGCGCGGGCTGGTGGGGCTCACCTTCGACGACGGCTACGCGGACTTCGCCACCCGCGCGGTGCCGACGCTGATGCGGTTCGGCTTCACCGCGACGGTCTTCGTGGTCGCCGGGAACGTGGGGATGTTCAACAGCTGGGACACCGGCCCCGCCAAATCCCTGATGACCGAGGACCAGCTCAAGGCGGTCGCCGACTACGGCATGGAGGTGGCCTCGCACGGGGTGCGCCATGTGTCGCTTCCCGATGCGTCCACAGAGGCGGTACGGGACGAGTTGCGCAACAGCCGGCTCATCCTTGAGGACATCGTGCGGCGGCCTGTGACGGGCTTCGCCTACCCGTATGGGGACGTCGGCCCGCGCGACCCAGGGGAGGTCAAGCGCGCCGGGTACGACTACGCGTGCGCGATCCGTCCCCGTGAGCCGGGCCGTTACGCGCTGGCGCGTACCTATGTCGGTGAACGCGACCGGAGCCTTCGGCTGCGCGCCAAGGTCGTACGGCACGAGTTGCAGTGGCTGGTGCGCGTATGACACGGGTCCTGCACATCATCACCGGCCTTGGGCATGGCGGCGCGGAACGGCAACTGGCGCTGCTCCTACGGCACATGCCTCCGCATCGCGTCGAGTCAGAAGTCGCGGTGCTCACCTGCACGGGGCCCATCGGGGAGGACTTGAAGGCTGAGGGCGTCCCCGTCCACGAGATCGGCATGCGGAGCAACCGCGACCTCGGGGCGCTGCCGAGGCTCGTACAACTGATCCGGCGCGGACGGTACGACGTCGTGCACACCCACTTGTACCGGGCCTGTGTCTTCGGACGGATCGCGGCTCACCTAGCCGGATCACCCCTCATCGTCGCCACCGAACACTCCCTTGGGGACGGCCACATCGAAGGACGCCGCACGACACGCGGCGTGCGCATGCTCTACATGGCGACGGAACGCCTCGGCGCCGCAACGGTCGCGGTCTCCCCGACCGTGGCCCGGCGGCTGCTCGCGTGGGGCGTACGGCCCGAACGCCTGGTCTCCATTCCCAATTGCGTGGACGTGTCCGCGTTCGCCTTCGACCGGACCCGCCGCATGGCGGCGCGCCAAGCGCTCGGCGTCGAACCGGACGAGTTCGTCATCGGCACGGCCGGCCGCCTGGTGCCGACCAAGCGCATCGATCTGCTGCTCCAGGCGTTCGCGGGAATGGACGGGTGGGCCCGCACCTGGCTGCTCATCGTCGGGGACGGCCCGGAACGGCCGGCGCTGGAGGATCTGGCGTGGCGGCTCGGCGTCGCGGGGCGCGTGGTGTTCGCGGGCGAGACGCCCGGGGTCGCCGGGATGCTCGCCGCCATGGACGCCTACGCGGCCCCGTCCACCCAGGAGACGTTCGGGGTGGGGGTCCTTGAGGCGATGGTCTCCGGGCTGCCCGTCCTCTACACGACCTGCCCCGCCCTGGACGACCTGCCTCCGCGGCTGTCGCCGGGCGCGCGGAGACTGCCCACCGAGGCCGCGGCATGGAGCTGGGCACTCGGTGACCTGTCGCGTCACGGGCATTTCCGGCTTCCCCTTCCGCCGGTCGCCCGCCACTACTCCGCCGAGTCGCACGCGGCCAGGCTCGTCGACCTCTACCGGGGCGGACCCGCGGCCGTCCGTCCCGCGACCGGCGGAGTGCTCGCCACCACGTGACGCGCCCGCCGTCTCACCGCACCCACCTTCACTGCAACGAAAGGCCCTGACCATGAAGATCCGCCCTTCCGTCCCCGCCCCGCTCGCCAGATCCGCCCGCCGGCTCGGGGCGATCCTGGCGATCGTCCTCGTCGGCTTCCTCGGCGGGCTCGGCTACGGGCTTCTCAAGCCCCCCTCGTACACGGCAACGGCGTTCGTGCTCGTCGTCGGCCAGCCGGACGCGGGCATCGCCGCGGTGCAGTTCGCGCAGGCGTACACGCGGCTGGCTCCCCTGCCGGAGACGCTGGCCTGGTCGTCCAAGGGCCTGCCGCCCGAGGAACGGGAACGCGCCCGTCGCAACCTCCAGGCGTCATCCTCGCCCGACGCCCCGCTCGTGCGGCTCACCGGTACGGCGGACACGCCGGTGCGGGCGGCCGAGTACGCCAACGCCGCCGCCGACGCGCTCGTCCGATACGGCACCGCGCACCAGCAGGAGACAGGGGTACGCGTCGCGCTCATGACGCAAGCCGAGGCGCCCATCGCGCCAAGCTCTCCCAACCTGACGATGAGCGTGGCGGTGGGCACCGCCACGGGCCTGCTGCTCGCCGGACTGGTGGCCGCCACGGGCCTGACATCGCACATCCGCGCGTGGCGCGAGTTCATGCAGGCACAGCAGCCGACGCAGGCGCCGAAGACCGCACAGGTCCCTCCCCCTGCTTCTTCGCAGGAGGACTACGCGGAGGCCAAGAAGTGACGGGCGTCGGGCTCTACACCGGCGATGTCCATGCCGGTGTCCATGCTGGTGTCCATGCCAGCCACTCGGGCCGGCAGGTGGACGTGTGCCGTGACGGTGCCAACCTGGCAAGGTTGGGCGTCCCGGTGTTAACCATGCTGCGCGGCGACGAGCCGTACAAACGGAAGTGGCGCCCGGTTCCCGTTCACAACGAACGGCTGATCTTGGGACGGGCCCCGGCCGCGTCCCTCTACGCCGCAGCCGCCCGCTGCCACGCGAGGCTGAGCGCGACCCGTAAACACCACTTCGCCCACGCGGGACCGAACCATGGCTGAGTCGAACTTGCCTTTGCGTGTGCTGCATGTCAGTCAGCCCGTGGCGGGCGGGGTGGCCGTGTGCGTGGCCAACATAGCCGCCGACCAGCTACGGCGCGGCTGGGAGGTCGCGGTGGCGTGTCCTCCCCAGGGCGACCTTGCTGCGAGCGTGAAAGCCTCGGGTGTGCTGCAGTTGCCCTGGCATGCCGGGCGCTCGCCTGGCCTGTCCACGTTGCGGGAAGCCCGCGACCTCTGGTCGATCGTGCGGCGCCTGGCACCCGATGTGCTTCACCTGCATTCGTCCAAGGCGGGCCTCGCCGGGCGTCTCCCCCACTATGCGGACGGGACGCCGACCATCTTCCAGCCGCACGGGTGGTCATGGCTCGCCGCCACTGGTCCGAAGGCGAAGGCCGTCCTGCGGTGGGAACGGTACGCGGCGCGCCGACGCACGGACGCGCTCATCTGTGTCGGCGCAGGAGAACTGCACCAGGGCCAAGCCGCCGGGGTGCATGGCCCCTACCAGCTCGTACGCAACGGGGTAGACCTCAGCAGGTTCACTCCGGCGGATGACGACGACCGCCGCGCGGCCCGTGCCGCACTCGGGGTGCCACAGGACGTGCCACTGGCGGTGTGCGTTGGACGTGTCACGCGGCAGAAGGGCCAGGACATCCTCCTTGAGGCTTGGGCAGCGGTGAGGGAGCAGTGCCCGCACGCGCTACTGGCCCTTGTCGGTGACGGTGATGGGCTGTTGCGGCTTCACGTGCGTGACGGGGACGGTGTGTTGCTCGTTCCCGCGGTTCCGGACACGAGGGACTGGCTGGCGGCTGCTCACGTGGTGGTCGTGCCCTCGCGCTGGGAGGGCCTTCCCTTAGTGGCGCTGGAAGCGCTGGCCCGTGGCCGTTCCCTGGTGTGCAGCGACATTCCGGGTCTCGCGGAGGTCGTCCAGGACGGAGTGGGGGCGGCCGTACCGCCGTGTGACGCCGGGGCGCTGGCCGCCGCGATCGCTCACAGGCTGTCGCGTCCCGCCGAGGCCGACGCGGAGGGACGCGCGGCGGCGGGGGCGGCGGCGCGGTACGACCTGTCGCTCACGCTGGCGCGGCTGGCCGCCCTCACCGCCGGGATCGCCACCGGCGACACCGAGTTTCAGGAACCCGCGGAACCGGCCGAATTCTTGCCGAACAACTCCCGGTAGGCGACGGCCGAACGGGGATTCGCGGTGCACTGCCAGATGCCGTGCGGGCAGTAATCCGTGATCGTCTGGTAGAGCACATTGTGCGAGGATATCCATTGATGCATTCCCCGGATATAGTCGGGATTGTCGGAGTTGCGAAACAATCCCCATTCGGGGAAGGACATGGGCTTGCCGTGCCGCGTCGCGAATTCCGCGTGGGCCTGTAGGCCGAACGGCTCCCGCACATGCTGCTCGAACGTCGCGCCCTTCGGCTGGTCGTAACTGTCGGACCCGATGATGTCCACGACGTCGTCACCCGGGTAGCAGTCGGCCCACGGCACCGCGTCGCGCCCGCGCGTGAAGGTGAAGTCGAACCGGAAGCGCGCCCCCTGCACACCCCGCATCGCGGCCACGATCCGCCGCCAGTACGCCTTCCACGCCTGCGGGTCGGGACCGCACCGGCCGCTGTAGAAGGCGCCGTTCATCTCCCACCCCAGCACCAGGATCGCGTCCTCGGCGCCCTCCGCGACCAGCCGTTCCGCCAGCACGCGGTAGTGCTGGTCATAGGAGCCGGAGGCGCCGCCGCGCAGGAACGAGGCCACCATCGCGTCCGGCATGCCCGCCTCGTTCGGCGCGGCCATCGGCACGTTGATCACCAGCAGCCTGGCCGGGTCGGCGCGCCGCCACCGCGCCCACGGCCGTATCAACCCCACCGGCCCCTCGACGCCCGCCCAGGTGTCGCCCGGCAGGTAGGTGTGCCCCACGGTGGCGGGGCGGCCCAGCCACCGGCCGAAGGAGTCGACTCTTACCAGAGCATCGGCCCCAGAGCCGACGAAAATTCCCAGCGCCGCCCCTTGATGCCATTCCCCGTACCGATGCCATTCCCCGTACGAACGGGACCCGTCAGCCCATGCGCCGACCACCACCGCCAGCGCCAGCGCAACGGCAACGGCAAGGGCCGTCATCGGACGGCTGAAAAATCCGATGCCAGATCTGCGGCGCGCATATCCGAATGGCCGACGGGAACAATGGCCTGCACCGGTTTCCATGCGTACGATATTCGTGCCGGACACACCCGGTAACGGACGATCACACGCGACCGGCACCAGAATTTACCTCGCCCTGAGGAGCCTTTCGATTATGCCTGCCCGTTCGCTGTTCCACCCGGTCGAACTGTTCCACACCGTGGAAAAGGGTCCGTGACGGCGATGCCGTTCCGTCCCGACCACGACCCGCCGGCGCTCGACCGGAGCCTGCCGGTCGTGCTGCTGCGCACCGACCGCAACCCGTTCCACCACGGCACGCTGGGCGCCATCCGGTCGCTCGGCCGGGCGGGCGTACCCGTCCACGCCCTGCTCGAAGACCGTCTCGTCCCGGCCGCGCACTCGCGTCATCTGCGCGGGCGCCATCCCTGGGGCCCGTCGCCGCGGCGCGATCCCGGCGCGCTGACCAAGCATCTCCACCGCGTGGCCGCCCGGGCGGCCACGCGTCCCGGGGTCCGCCCGCTGCTGGTGCCGCTGGACGACGCGGGCGCGATCTTCATCGCGGAGCGGGCGCACGACCTGTCCCCCGCGTTCGACTTCCCCGAGCAGGAGCCCAGCGCCCCGGTCCGGGTCGCCGACAAGTCCATGCTGCTCGCGCAGTGCGACAGGTACGGCATCGACTGCCCCGAGAGCGTCCTGCCCGGCTCGCGCGCCGAACTGGACGAGGCCGTCGCGCACCTGGGCCTGCCGCTGGTCGCCAAGTGGTCACGGCCGTGGCTGCTGCCGCGCGGCCATCGCAGCACCGTGGTGCTCGACCGCGCCGCCGCCGTCCACCGGCTCTTCGACCTGGCCGGGACGGAGCCCTGCGCGGGCGCGGGGCCGCTCATCCTCCAGCGCCGCATCCCGCCGGACGGCGGCGACTGGTTCTTCCACGGCCACTTCGACCGCGACCAGAACTGCGTGTTCGGCGGCACGGGACGCAAGCATCTCGCGCATCCGCCCGAGGCGGGCCACACCGTCGCCGGGGAGTGGGTGCTCAACCCCGTGCTGGAGGGCCTGGCCCACAAGATCGTCACGATGCTCGGCGTCCGCGGCATCGTCGACCTCGACTTCCGGTTCGACACCGTCACCGGCACCTACCGCCTGCTCGACTTCAACCCCAGGCTCGGCGCCCAGTTCCGCCTGTTCCACGACGCCGGCGGCCTCGACCTGGTCCGCGCCCTCCACCTGGAGCGCTCCGGCCGCGACGTGCCCACGGCGCGGCCCCGGTACGGGCGCACGCTTCTGGTCGAGCACCAGTTCCTGCACCACACCCTCACCCGCCCTGGCCCGCGGGCCACGTCATGCCGCAAGGTCTACCGCGCGTTGCGCACGGCGGCCGAGCCGGCCTGGTTCGCCGCCGACGACCCCCTGCCGTTCCTGACCCTGGGGATGCGTGTCATGGCCCTGGGGATGCGCAGCGTCGTCACAGGCCGCGGGAAGGGCTGACCACCCGCCCGTACAGCACGGGCACCACATCTCAACGGGGGTACGCGAATGAACGACTCGATCGCCGACGCGCTCGTCGTCGGGGCAGGGCCCTACGGCCTCTCGACAGCGGCGCACCTTCGGCACCACGGCCTGGACGTCCGTGTCATCGGGACGCCGATGGAGTTCTGGGACGCCTGCGTCCCGCCCGGCATGTTCCTCAAGTCCGAACCGTTCGCCTCCAGCCTCGGCGCCCCCATCGCGGGCGCCCGGTTCACCGATCTGCACCCTGGCTGGCGCACCGGACGCCCCATCCCTGTCTCGACGTTCGTCGAGTACGGGCGCTGGTTCGCCGAGCACCTCGTCCCGTACACGGAGCACGCCGAGGTGCTGCGCATCGAGCGGGCGCGGGGCCGGTACGCGGTCACCCTCTCCACCGGGGAGGTCGCGCAGGCGCGCACCGTCGTCGTGGCCGTCGGCGTGCGGCCGTTCGCCTACACGCCCTCCACGCTGGCGACGCTGCCCGCCGAACTGGGCACCCACACCGTCGCCCACCGCGACCTCGACGACTTCAAGGGCAAGGAGGTCGCCGTGGTGGGCGCGGGCCAGTCCGCGCTGGAGACGGCCGTGCTGCTCGCCGACGCGGGCGCGCATCCGCAGGTCATCGCGCGCACCCCGCGGCTGGCCTGGAACTCGGTCCCCGCCTCGTCGCCGTCGATCGTCAACCGGCTGCTGCGCGGGCCGCACTCGGGGCTGGGCCGCGGCTACCGCACCTGGCTGTGGTCGGAGCATCCGTGGGCGACCCGCCTGCTGCCCGACGCGACCCGCCGCCACCTCGTGCGCACCACCCTCGGCCCGGCCGGGGCATGGTGGCTGAAGGAGCGGCTCGACCATCGGATCGAGGTGTTGACCGGACGGGTCATCATCTCGGCGGCGGAGGAGGGCGGACGGGCCGTCCTCACCACGGCGGGGGACGAGGGGTACCGCTGGGAGCACCGCGTCGACCACGTCATCGCCGCCACCGGGTACGTCCCCGACCTCGACCGCGTCACGATCCTCGCGCCCGAGCTGAGCTCGGGGGTGCGCGTCAAGCTGCGCACCCCGGTGCTGGGCCGGAACTTCCAGAGCTCCGTCCCGGGCCTCTACTTCACCGGGCTCGCGGCGGCGGCGAGCTTCGGCCCCGTCATGCGGTTCGTGCACGGCGCCGACTTCGCCGCCCGCCGCATCGCCGCGCACATCGCGTCCCGTCTCGGCGCGCGGGTGAACGGGAGCGCCGACGCGGGGCACACCGCAGCGGGTTCACAAGCGGCGCCGAAGGTTCCGGTAAAGCCTTCGTAGATCCCGCATCGGGGCCCAGGTCGCCACGCACGGTGTTGCTAGCGTTGCGGAGCGTCATCGACTTCTGGTCTCGGGGAGATCCGCGATGCAGCCGGCACCGATCCACGACGGGGGTCACCTACCCCCGGATCGCACGCCGCCTGCCCGCCTGCCCGCCTTCCGCGGGCAGGCGGGTCTCTCGCGGCCGGCCGGGGCGCTGCTGCTGAGAGCCGTAGTGAAAACGGTGCTCGTCGGCGGGCTCGCCCTGGCGGGATGGCTCGTGCTGTCCGCCCTGGCGGGCCAGCAGGCGTCCGCCGACGCTCACGGAGGGCTCGGTGACACGGTGCGCGACCTCGGCGGCATCGCCGGTCACCCGTTCGGGCCCGCCGACCCCGCGCCGCGTCCCGCGCTCACCGAACGTACCGCGCTGACCGAACGCACGGGGCCGCTCGCGAAGGGCACGGCGCCGGTGACGGCTTCGGCGGACCGGCTGCTCTCCGCGCTCACGTCGCAAGAGGCGCGGCTCCCGCCGGAAGCCGGCGTCCCCGCGTCGCCCACGACGGACGACGCCGACACCGGCTTCCCGGCGACCGATGACCGCGACACCGGGCACGGCGATCCCGATCCGCGCCTTCTCCGTCCCGGGACGGCCACGACCGGCAGGTGCGACCTGTGCGCCGGGCACGGCACGCCCGTCCCCCGACCCGACCTTCCGACGAGCCAGGACGACCTCAGCGGCGTGGCACCGCAGGCCGGGCAGGCACCCGGTCCCGTGGCGGGCCCGCCGCCGTCCCTTGTCCACGCCGCACCGGCCGTCACGGGCGTGCGGACCCCGCCGGCGACGGTGCTGAAGGACGGTTCCTCGCCCGAGCGGCCCACGATCGTCCCCGATTAGAACCGGCCGCGGCCGGTTCCGCGCCCGGCCCGCGCGACCCGCCCTCGCCGGGAGGGCACGGACATCGCGGCGCACGGCGCTCCCGCGCCCACAACATCTCGTTTCCCGATCCGGCCGCGGGCGGCAGTGCCCGCCGACCGGCGCACAGGACGCCCTCGCGCGTCAACCGCACACCCGAACAAGGAGAAGAAGGATGCGCAACTGGACCAGGCACGTCGGCCGCGCCATCGTGGTGGCCGCGGGCGTCGCGGCCATCGGAGCCGGCCTCGGCTCCGCCAACGCCGACACACGGAGCGTTCCCGCCAATACCGACCCGGTCAGCGGGCTGCTCGGCTCGCTGGGCACCTCGGGCCTGCCCATCGGTAGCTCCGGGAACGGCCTCGCCAACCCGGGGGGACTGAAGCAGCAGGGCGGCCTGCTCCAGCAGCCGCCCTCCGAGATCAACTACAACGACGACCGCGCCCGTACCGCGCCGGGCGGCCCCGGGCCGATCGGTGGGCTCGACCAGGCCCTGGCCGGCGCCATCACCGGCCAGCTCCTCCAGGCGCTCCAGAACCAGACCCAGGGACCGCCGCAGCAGTACACCGAGGAGCAGTACTCGGACTCGGACTCGTACTCGGACAACGCGTATGTGGCTCCCCAACAGCAGGCGGGGACGACCCAGCAGCAGACCCCGTCCCAGCAGCAGGGGCAACAGCCCGGCCAGCAGGGGCAGCAGGGGCAGCAGGGCCAGCAGCAAGGCCAGGGGCAGCTCGGCCTGAAGCAGCCGAACACCGGGCTTCCGCTGAACGTCGGCAAGAACAGCCCGCTGTTCCCCTGACGGTCGTTCCCGACCGAGGACGGGGGTGGCGCGCCGCTACGGGCGTGCCGCCCCCGTCCCCCATCCAGCGAAGGACCGCACGACATGCGACGAGTGCGAAGAGCGCGACAAGCAGGTGCGCGATGAGGGGGTCGCCGCCGAAGCACGCACCATACCCTCCCGGCTGGATCTCCAAGCCGCTGAGCGCCATGGTCCCGGACGAGCTGGAGGACCTGCGCGCGGCGCTGTGCCGGGAGTCGCCGCCCGACGGGGCCCTGCTGCGCGCCATCGACGGGCAGCTCGCCCGGCACGCCGCCTCCACGGCGCACACGGCGGCCCGCCCCGATCCCGACGAGTCCGACGACTGGGCCTGGGCGCACTGAGCCCGGCGACCCCGGGCTCGGCGCCCCAGGGTCAGCCCAACCGGCCCGCGGTCTGCGCCGCCCGCTCCTCGTCGTTCACCGAGATCAGATACTTGACCAGGGACGTCAGCACGGCCTTCGCGGACTCGCGGCGGCGCGCGTCGCACAGCACCACCGGGGTCGCCGGGTTCAGGTCCAGCGCCTCCCGGATCTCCGTCGCGGTGTACTCGTAGCCGTCCTCGAAGCAGTTCACGCCGATGATGAACGGCAGCCCGCGGTTCTCGAAGTAGTCCACGGCGGGGAAGCAGTCGGCCAGCCTGCGGGTGTCGGCCAGCACGATCGCCCCGAGCGCGCCGTGCGACAGCTCGTCCCACATGAACCAGAACCGGTCCTGGCCGGGCGTGCCGAACAGGTAGAGGATCAGCCCCTCCCTGATCGTGATCCGGCCGAAGTCCATGGCGACGGTCGTGGTCGTCTTGCGGTCCACGCCGGAGATGTCGTCCACCCCGACGCTCTGTTCGGTCAGCACCTCCTCGGTCTGCAACGGCCGGATCTCGCTGACCGCGCCGACGAAGGTGGTCTTGCCGACCCCGAAGCCCCCGGCGACCAGGATCTTGACCGCGAGCGGCATGGCCGCCGCGCCGCCACCGGCTGGCGGACCGCCCGCGCCCTCGGACGCGTGGTCGGAGGGGGCGTCAGAGCGCCTCGAGTCCATGGAGCACTTCCCTGAGCAGATGTTCGGTCACAGTGGGGCTTTCCTGTTGCGGGCGCCGTACCGCGATCAGCCGGTGGGCGAGCAGGTCGCCCAGCAGCACCCGGACCACCACCAGCGGCAGTCCCAGCCGGGCGGACACCTCCGCCACGGAATGGGGCCGCATGCACAGGTCGACGATCGACAGGTGCTCGGGTCCGATGTCGGGAGACGCCCCGGTCGGGGTGGCCACCGTGGCGATGATCGCGATCATCTCGAAACCCTCGCCGTCGGTCCTGGGCCTGGCCCGGCCGCGGGTCAGCGCGTACGAGCGGACGAGGGGCCCGGCCTCCTCGTCGAGCCATTCGTTTCCTGGGCCGCTCATCGCCCCGTCACGACCCCTCGTCGAACTCGATCGTCGACTCGGTGCGACCGCGCCGCGTGCCGCGCTGGATGGAGGACATCATCGAGCGCAGCTCCTCCGGGGAACGCTCGGCGCGCGGCGGCGGCTGCTCGGCGACGGTCTCGCCGGAGGGCTCCTCGCGGAGCTGCGGCGCGAGGTTGGCCTGACGCACCCGCCTGGGCAGGTCGGGCCGGCCGCCGCGGCCGCGCCCTGCACCTCCCGGCGGACGCCGCAGCGACCCGGTGCCACCGCCCCCCGGTCTGCGTTCGCGTTCCGGACGCAACTCCTGCACAGGACGGGACGACGCCCCCTCCGGCACGGGTTCCGGCCCGTACGCACCCGGTATCGGCGTGCCCTGCGTGGGCGTCCCGGTGGGAGGCGTGGAGGAACGCGGGCTCATCGGGGGCGGCGGCGCGGTGGTGTCGTGCTGGACGGGCGGGAGCGGCCCCGTCGTGTGGGTGGGGAGGGGGCCGGTGCCGTCGGCGGGACCGCCGGAAGCGTACGGGTCGGGCATGGGTGGCGGCGCTTCCCCCTGCTTCCTGCGGTGCCGCGCACCGCGAGGAGGTTCCGGTTCGTTGGAGTGCAGGCGCAGCACCGACCCGCCGGAGTCGGCGGGCAGCGCGTTCCTGTCCGCGACACCGTAGCCACCCTGGCCGCCGCGGACCACCCCAACCGGAACCAACGCGTCCTCGCTGCGCCGGGTGAGCGCCAGCCGCGACTCGGCCCCGTCCAGCTCGTAGCTCTCGCCGTCGCCGTGCACGACGATGTCCTCGGGGATCAGCACCACGGCGCTCATCCCGCCGAACGGCGAGGTGCGCAGCGTCACCCGGATCCCGTGCCGCTGCGCCAGCCGTCCCACCACGAACAGGCCGAGCTGGGCGCTGTCGGACAGGTCGAACTCCGGCGGGTTGGCCAGCCGCTCGTTCGCCGCGGCCAGGCTCGTCTCGTCCATGCTCAGCCCGCGGTCCTCGATCTCCAGGGTGAAGCCGCGCGCGACGGCCTGCCCGGTCACCTGCACGGTGGTGTGCGGCGGGGAGAACGAGCACGCGTTCTCGATCAGCTCGGCCAGCAGGTGGATGACGTCGGCGACGGCGACGCCCGCGATGGCCGCCTGCGACATCGGCGCGACCGTGACCCTGGTGTAGTCCTCCACCTCGGAGGCGGCGGCGCGGGCCACGTCGATGACCGCGACCGGGTTGCGCCAGCCGCGTCCCGGCGCCTGCCCCGAAAGGATGATGAGGCCCTCCGCGTGGCGGCGCATGCGGGTGGCCAGGTGGTCGATGCGGAACAGGTCCTCCAGGTCGTCCGGCTCGGTGATCCGGCGCTCCATGGAGTCCAGCAGTTTGAGCTGCCGGTGCAGCAGCGTCTGGCTGCGGCGGGCCAGGTTGACGAACACGTCGCTGATGCCGCGGCGCAGCCCCGCCTCGTCGACCGCTCCGGCGATCGCGGTGCGGCGCGCGGCGTTGAACGCCTGGCCGACCTGGTCGATCTCCTCCGTGGCGAACGACAGCGGCGGCGCCTCGGCGGCGACGTCCACGTCCTCTCCCCGGCGCAGCCGCTGGATGACGTTCGGCAGCCGGGAGCCGGCCAGGTCGAGCGCCTCCCGCTTCAGCCCGTTCAGGTCGCGGATGACCGAGCGCGCGGCCCAGGTCGCCAGCGTCACCGACAGCACGACCGCGAACAGGCCCAGCACGCCGGCCGCGGCGACCCGCAGGATGATGGCGTCGGAGATGGGACGGGCGCGCGACTCGGAGGCGGCCGCCAGCGACAGTTCCAGACCGCGCAGCCGGGTGAGGTTGGACTCCAGCGTCGTCTTCCACAGCACCGGGGTGTCGTCCCCGGCCCTGGGGAGCGCCGGCGCGTTGACGAACCGGTTCTCCAGCGTCCGGAGCCGGTTGTACTCCTCGGTCGTGGTCACCCTGCGGTAGTAGGTCTGGTCTTCCGGGCGCAGCTCCGGCGCGGCGATGTTGTAGAGCGACCGCTGCGTGCCGACCAGCTTGACGAACTCGGCGTGCTCGGCGCGGGTGAAGCGGCCGGACGCCAGGACGCCCGCGAGCAGCGCGTCCTCCTGCGACAGCGCCTCGCGGGCACGGGCCAGCGCGACCAGCGTCCGGGAGTCTTTGGCGACCTCGGCGTTGCTCAGTGTGGACAGCGTCCCCTGGAGGGTTCCAATGTTGCCGATCAGCCCGCTGTAGTCGGCGAACGCCTGCGTGCGGGACGTGCGACCGCCGTCGATGGCCGTCCGCTTGGCGCCCAGCCCGTTCAGCCCGCTGATGATGGTGCCGGCCAGCCGGCGGGTCTGGGCGGGGGCGTCGTCCAGCGCGTCCTTGTCGCTGGCCAGCCGCCGGAACAGATCGGCCTGCCGGTCGGTGACCAGTCGCGCCGCCTCCATCACCGCCAGGTCCCCGGGCGTCTTGCCGCCCAGGTAGACCATGGTCGCGCGGCGCTCGGCCTGAAGGGAGCTGCCGAGGGCGCCCGACGGGTACTCGAAGTGGTCCTGGACCGTCTCGACGTTCCGCAGGTTGAGGCCCTCTCCCAAGGTCACGCTGGCCGCGAACGCCCACAGCACCGTGAGCGACACCAGGGACACCAGGACCAGCGCCGTGACCTTGAAGCGTACCGTCCTGAACCGCCCGGTTCCCGGTCGAGGACGCCGATGACTGATGCGTGAACCCATTCGACGGTCCTTAGATCGCACTGAGGCCGCTCTCCGTTAGCCGACGGTCACTGATCGCAGAGAGGGTACAGCTCCAACTGATCATTTGGGCGGGTTGTGGAGAGAGATCTGAATCATTCGGATTCGCTGGGCATGAGCGGTATCCACGGGCCTACAATCCGCGAGCGTGATCTTCAACAGGCAGAGAGTGACCATGGACGGACCTCCCGGCAGGCGCCGGCGGCTGCCGGTGGTGGCCGCGGCGGCCGTGGTCACCGCGGCCCTGGCCGCCGGATGCAGCGACTCCTCCAACGCCGCCCGCACCTCGCTGCCGCAGATCCCGGCGCAGCAGGTCATCGGCGCCACCGAGGGGCGGCTGAACCTGGTCGCCTGGACGGGATACGCCGAGGACGGCAGCACCGACCCGAAGGTCGACTGGGTGACCCCGTTCGAGCGGGCCACCGGCTGCAAGGTGACGACCAAGGTGGCCGACACCTCCGACTCGATGGTGGCGCTGATGAAGACGGGCCGCTACGACGGCGTGTCGGCGTCCGGCGACGCCAGCGTCCGCCTCATCTACGGCGGTGACGTGGCGCCGGTGAACACCTCGCTGCTCAGCAACTATCCCGACATCGCCGACTTCCTGAAGGAGCAGCCGTACAACTCCGTCGGCGGTCAGATGTACGGCGTCCCGCACGGTTACGGCGCCAACTACCTGATGTACCGCAAGGACAAGCTGCCGCGTCCGCCGACGTCGTGGGACGTCGTGTTCGAGCGGAACTCCCCGGCGGCGGGGAACATCACGGCCTACGACTCGCCGATCTACATCGCCGACGCCGCGCTGTACCTCAGGACGCGCCGCCCCGAGCTCAAGATCACCGACCCGTACGAGCTGACCGAGGAGCAGTTCGACGCGGCCGTGGACCTGTTGCGCCAGATGCGCACCAACATCGGGCAGTACTGGCACAGCTACGCCGACTCGGTGCAGTCCTTCACCATCGGGGACAGCCATGCCGGCACCACCTGGCAGGTGATCGCCTCGCTGGCCAAGGCCGAGGGCGCCCCCGTCGAGACGGTGCTGCCCGCCGAGGGCGCCACCGGCTGGTCCGACACCTGGATGATCTCGTCCCGGGCGCGCCATCCGAACTGCATGTACCGGTGGATGAACTGGATCACGACGCCGAAGGTGCAGTCCCAGGTCGCCCAGTGGTTCGGCCAGGCCGCCGCGAACCCCAAGGCGTGCCGGTACACCAAGAAGGGGTTCTGCGCCGAGTACAAGGTCGGCGACGCCGCCTTCTACAAGAAGATCGCCTTCTGGAAGACGCCCGTGACCGCATGTGGCGATTCCCGTGGCGACAACTGCGTGGACTACTCACGCTGGACTCAGGCCTGGGCTGAAATCAAGGGATAAGCAGGAAGGGGCCGCCCAGCCAGACCGCAGCACATCCGATCTCCCACATCCCCCAACCGTGTGCGAGGGCGCACACACCACAAGGAGACGTTTCTCGTGAAGTTCAGCTATGCCATGCTTCCCGACTACCCCGTCGCGGACTCGCTGGCCTCCATCAAGCTCGCCGACGAGCTCGGGTTCTACGCGGTGTACGCGGCCGACGAGCCGTGGCACAAGGACCTGTGGCTGCTGTTCGCGGCGGCCGCCGCGAACACCTCCCAGATCCGTCTCGGCCCGTCGGTGTCGGCGGTCACCCTGCGCGAGCCCTCGCTGATCGCGCAGGCCGCCGCGACGCTGGACGAGCTCACCGGCGGCCGCGCCGAGGTGGTCCTGGGCTCCGGCAACTTCGGGGTGCTGGCCCAGTACAAGATCGACTGGGCGAAGACCAAGCCGCTCACCCGGGTGAAGGAGGCCACCGCGGTCGTCCGCACCCTGCTGGACGAGGGCGCCATCACCCGCGACGGCGAGTTCTACTCCTACGAGGGCCTGTTCACCTTCGCCCGGCCCGTCCAGGAGCACCTGCCCGTCAAGATCGGCGCGATGCGCGGGCCGAAGTCGTTCGAGGCGGCCGGTGAGCTGTCGGACGGCGTCCACCACGCGCTCAGCTACTCGCGCGACGCGTACGAGTACGCGGTCGAGCACTTCAAGGCCGGCGCCGAGCGCGCGGGCAAGGACTGGCGGTCGCTCGACATCGGCGCCTGGGTGGTCTTCGCGGTCGGACCCGACTCGGCCGCGGCCAAGGAGGCGGCCCGGAGCATGGTCGGCCTGTACGCCTCGGCGATGCCGGCCGAGCAACTGGAGCGCAACGGCGTGGACCCCGCGGACATGAACCCGATCATCGAGGCCATCGGCGCCGGCGACCTGGCCAAGGCCATCGAGCTGACCACCCCGGAGATCACCGAGAGGCTCTCCCTCGCGGGCACCCCCGAGGAGGTCCGCGCCAAGATCGAGAGCGATATCGCGCCCACCGGCGTCAACCACATGATCTGCGCCATCACGGACGCGGGCCTGGTCAAGCAGTTCACCGGCCGCGACCTCAGCGGCGTCCCGGACGTCGACGGCCAGCTCCGCCTGATCCACGACGAGCTGATGCCCGCCTTCAAGTAAGGCGTCCAACCCCGCTGACGGCGTAGGGCCGGGCACACCCTCGGGTGCCCGGCCCTTACGTTTCCGTGCGGTACCTCTTTCCTTGAGCGCGCGGTCTCGTCAGTTGCGCGCGAGCTCACGCGGGGCCTCGACCGGGGCGTGGATCTCCCCGTACGCGCCGTCCGGGCTCATCACGATCCGGCCGGTCTCGTAGCCGTGCCGGCTCTCCTGCCACTCGCGGGCGGTGAGCGCGAGGCAGATCCAGCGGGTGAGCACGAACGCCAGCACCGGCCCGGCGAGGACCGCGACGCGGAAGAACCAGGTCACGGCGAACAGCGACAGATGAAAGGTGTGAGCGATCTGGTCGTTGGCGGCGGCGGCCCACAGCAGTGCGTAGAAGGCGATCCCCGCGGCGCCCAGCCCGGTGCGGACGGCGTGGTCGCGCGGCCGGTCCAGCAGGTGGTGCAGCCTGTGGTCGCCGGTGAACCGCCGTTCGATCCATGGGTAGGCGGCCAGGACGGTGAAGAACGCGCCGGGGACGATGAGAGCGGGCACCAGCACCGCGAAGGTGATGGGGTGTCCCGCGACGGTGACCTCCCAGCCCGGCATGATCCGTATCGCCCCGTCGAGGAACCCCATGTACCAGCCGGGGACCGCCCCCGAGGTGATCGCCCCGGGCTCGAAGGGCCCGTACAGCCAGATCGGGTTGATCTGGGCGACGGCGCCCAGCAGCGCCAGCACCCCGCACACGTACAACAGGAACGCCACCGAACGGAGACGCCCGAGGCGCCGTCCTGCGGGACGTGAGCCCTGGAAGCGGGTGTGCCCGAAGCGCCCGACCAGCCTGCGGCGCAGCAGGAACAGCCCCGCGATGGCCACGGGGATCGGCAGGAGGTGCGCCCAGTACATGCGCGGGATGATGTCGTCCCCGGGAATGTCGGAGCCGAACAAGAGGTACGCCACGCCCGTGCCGATGAGCGGGATGGACTGGGTGACGCCCTGGATGAGGCCGAGGCTGCCGCCCGACAGCATGTCGTCGGGCAGGACGGTCCCGGTCACGCCCGCGGCCAGCGCCAGGATCAGCAGGCCGACCCACACCAGCCAGTTCAGGTGGCGCGGGCGGCGGAACGCCCCGGTGAAGAACATCCGCAGAAGCTGGCAGCAGATGGCCGCCGGGAAGATCAGCGCGGCCCAGTGGTGGATCTGCCGCATGAGCATCCCGCCGCGCACCTCGAAGCTGAGCTCCATGGTGGAGTCGTAGGCCCTGCTGACCTCCACCCCGCGCAGCGAGCCGTACGGGCCGTCGTAGGTGGTCCGCGACAGGTCGGGTTCGTAGAAGAACGTCAGGAACGCCCCGGTGACCACCAGCACGATGAACGAATGGACGGCGATCTGCGCGAACAGAAAGCTCCAGTGATCGCTTTCGGTGCGCCGCATCACGCGGCCGAGCGGGCCGCCGCTCATGGTCTCCGGTCTCTTTCCCGTCCTCATGTCACGCCCCCTTCGGACTGCCCCTCTCACACATGAAGACCGGGCGGAACGGGGCGTTGTGACACCGCAGCCGCGTGACAAGCGCCACTGCGGCGCGCGGAGATGATCGCGCCGGGCGGCTAGTCGACCTCGACGTCGTCCAGGAGGCGGAGCATGCGCGACAGGACCCGGAGGCAGGCGGTGATCTCCTCGTCGGTGAGGTCGTCGCCGATCCGGCGCAGCGCCGCGCGCTCGCGGTCGATCACGGCGGTGATGGCGGCGCGCCCCTTCCAGGTGAGCCGGATCCCATGACCGTGCCCCAGATGGGACGCGCCCAGGCGCTGAGCCGCCAGTTCGTGCAGCGGATGGTCAACGAGGCGGCGGCGCAGGGCCTGGTCGAGTCCGTGCCGAACCCGGCGCACAAGAGGTCGTCGCTGCGTTCGGCCAACGCCACCGGGCCGTACCGGCTCACCGACGACCTCGCCGCGATCCTGCGCCACCTCGACACCGGCCCCTCCTGGTGGGCGTGTCCATGGGCGGCAGCACCGCGATCGACACCGCCCTCGAACACCCGGACCTGGTCGCCGCCGTGGTCGTCAGCGGCAACGGCACGAGCGAGCCCTACTTCGACGACCCCTGGACGAAGCGGACGATGGCCGCCTGGTACGGGGCGATGGCCGCCGGAGACCTGAACGGCTCGGTCGAGGCGTTCATGGCGCTGGCCGCGGGACCGCACCGCGCCCTGGACGACCTCGACTCCCCCGACCACGCCCTCCTAGAGGACTTCCTGCGGACGCTCTGACTCCCGTCCCGCGCCTCCACGTCAGAACCTCCACGTCAGAGGGGACGGGACCAGTCCTGGCCTACCAGGTCCTTGCCGAAGCTGTGGTGGGGCTTCTCGTCCACGAGCTGGAAGCCGTACGCCTGGTAGATGCGGCGGGCCGAGACCAGGACGTCATTCGTCCAGAGGGTGATGTCCTGGTAGCCGGCCTCCTTGGCGAAGTTCAGGCACTCCCCGACCAGGCGCGAGCCGATGCCGTGGCCTCGGGCGGACGGGTCGACCAGCAGGAGGCGGAGCTTGGCCGTTTTCCCGTCCTTTTCGTCGGCGGGCACGCAGAAGACACAGCCCACCCGGCGGCCGTCCAGTTCGGCGATCCAGGCAGCCCGCCGCTCGTCGTCCCCTCCGCCGGCGTAGTCGGCGACGATCCGCCCCACCAGAGCCTCGAAGTCGGTGTTCCATCCGTACTCGGTGGCGTAGAGCTCGCCGTGGGCCATGACCACCCAGCCGAGGTCCCCCGGCTCGCCCAGCCGCCGCAGCGTGGCCTGTGTCCTCTCGGTCGTCCGCATCGCGCATCCTCCTCGCGCCACTGAAACACTCGTTTCAGTACGGCTGCTAGGGTAACACCCATGTCCAGCGATGAGCCCGTCCCTTCGGCACGCCAGACCGAGCTGCTCGAACGCGCCTACCGCTACGCGCTGGAGCACGGGCTGTCGGAGCTGTCCCTGCGGCCCCTGGCCACGGCGATCGGTTCCAGCCCGCGCGTGCTGCTCTATCTGTTCGGCAGCAAGGACGGCCTTGTCCGCGCCCTCCTGGCACGCGCCCGCAGGGACGAGCTGGCCCTGCTCGACCGCCTCCGCGACCTGACCGGAGAAGAGGGAATCGGGCTGGCGATGGCCGCCGAGGAGGTGTGGTCCTGGCTGGCGGCGCCCGAGCACCGGTCGCTGCTCACCCTGTGGGTCGAGGGCTACAGCCGCTCACTCCTGGACGCGCACGGCCCCTGGGGCGGGTTCGCCTCCGAGACGGTGAACGACTGGCTGGCGGTCCTGGCGAGAACCCAGCGGCCCGAGGAGCGCGACACCGACACCGGCCTGCACCACCGCACGCTCGTCCTGGCCGTGCTCCGCGGAGCGATGCTCGACCTCCTGGCCACCGGCGACACGGAACGCACCACCGCCGCCGTCCGCGCCCAGCTCGCCGCCCTCCCCCGCGGCCCCAGCCGCCAGGTCTGAACTTCGCACACACGAAAAGAGGGCCGGGCGACTCTGCCACCCGGCCCCGAGGCCCCTTTTCCCAGGAGACCCTTATAGCTAGAGGTTCATGCCGGGAAAGCTTCCACCGCGCTGGTGGCAGCCAGCATGAACATTCCAGTTATCAGAGCAAGATAGAGCAATCTGTCTTTCACTGCTCTCCTTTCTTAGAGAGAGATTCACAAATCGCCCATTACCGATATAGCGGGGCGAACACCAAAGACGCTATCAGGCGATCATGGTGCCGCGTTGGATCTTTCGCGAAGAGGTGCGAAGGTGAGGCGAATCCGATTCGCGTTCAGGATCCCGCGGCGTCCGGCGGGTCGGCGAGGCGTTGGCGTAGCGCCTCCGCTTCGGGGACGCCGAGCGATTCGTACAGCTCAAGGGCCTGCCTGAGGGTCGTCTCGGCCTCGGCGGGGCCGTGGAGGCGGGCGATGGCCTCGCCCATGCTTTCCAGGACGCGCGCCTCTTGGAACGTGTCACCTATTGACCGTGCAATGACCAGGGCCTCGTCGAAAAGGCTCTGCGCCTGGCCGTGCCGCCCGGCCCGATGATGGACCTCACCGATGGCCCGCAACGCCCAGCTCTGCTCGTACTTCTCGGAGATCTCCCGGGCCAGTTGCAAGGCTTTCTGATGGTGGATGAGCGCCTCGCCGTCCCGTCCCATTTGGGCGTAGCAGTCGCCGATCCCGTTGAGTGAGTCCGTTTCACCCCGCCTGTCGCCGATTTCGGTATAAATAGCGATCGCCCGGCGATACTGGGTGATGGCCTCGGCCGGGCGTCGCGTCTTGCTGTAGATGGTGGCGATGTTGTTGCACCAGATGGCCTCGTGCTGGCGGCTGAGCTCGCCGATCTCCACGACCTGCTCGTAGTGCCGGAGGGCCACGTCGTACAGCCCGAGCCTGCGCTCGATCTCCGCGGCGTTGTTGAGGGCCATCTGACGGCCGCGGACGTCGCCCGCCTCCTCGGTCAGCGTCAGGGACAGGTTCATGCGCTCCATCGCCTCGGGATAGCGGCCGAGATGGTAGAGCACGATGCCCAGGTGGCTGAGGAGATGGGCTTCGCCCGTACGGTCGCCCGCCTCCCGGCGGAGGGCGAGCGCCTGCTCGTAGTACCCGACGGCGACGTCGAACTCCGAGCGGGTGTAGTGGATCCTGCCGTGCAGGTCGAGGGACTCGGCGGCCAGGGCGTCGTCGCCGATCGCACGGGACGCGCGCAGGGCCTCTGTCGCCGCCGCAAGGGCGTCCTCGTAACGGCCCGTCCGCCAGCGGACGTGGCCCAGGTCCAGCAGCGCACGGGCCAGGGATCTCCGATCGCCGACCCGCCGCCACGCCTCCACCGCGATGGTGTGCAGCCGCACCGCGTCCGACCAGCGCCCGGTGTCCTCCAGGAAGCGTTCCAGCGCCCTGGCCAGCAGGCCCGCGCGCCGGGGGCGGCCCTCGTCGGCGGCGAAGCGCGCCACGCCGATCAGATTCTCCAGTTCGGCCTCGAACCAGGACCGGGCCTCGTCCTCGCTGTCCAGGGAGAATCCGTCCAGGCCGGGTGAACGGACCTCGACCGGAGGGCGCGAGGACCGTGGGAACAGGATCCGGTCGGCGCGGTCGGCGGTGGCCAGGCAGTGGTCGATCAACCGGTCCAGGGCCCCGTCCCGGTCGAGCGACGGTTCCCGTACGGCGAGGTCCCGCGCGTACTCGCGCAGCAGATCGTGGAACCGGTAGCGACCGGGGCTCGGCTCGATGATCAGGCTGTGGTCGTGCAGAAGTTCCAGGCACGCCTCGGCCCCGGACCGTTCGCCTCCCAGCATCACGGCCAGGGCGTCCGCCGTCACCTCGGCGCCGGGATACAGCCCCAGCAGCAGGAACGCCTGCCGCGCGGCGGCGTCCAAGCCCTCGACCGACAGCCGGAACGCCGCCGCGACCTCCCGGTTCTCGGCGCGCAGCCGCTCCAGCCTGCGCCCTTCGCCGAGCGACTCCGCCAGGTCCACGGCGGTCCAGCTCTCGCGGTGCCGCAGGCGGAGGCCGACCATCTGCAGCGCGAGCGGCAGGTGACCGCACAGCCTGGTGACGGTGCCGACGCCGGGCGCTCCCGGTGTCACCCTCGGCCCGGCGACCCTGGCCAGGAGGAGCGCGGAGTCCTCGGGGGGCAGCGGGTGCAGCGTGAGCGGCCGGACGGCGTCCAGGCCGACCAGCCGGCGCCGGCCGGTGACCACGACCAGGCACCCGGGCGCGCCGGGCAGCAGCGGCCTGACCTGATCGGTGTCCAGCGCGTCGTCCAGCACCAGCAGCAGCCGGCGCCGCGAGGTCTCGGTGCGCCACAGCGCGGACCTGCCGTCGAGGTCGTTCGGTATCAGGTGTTGCGGCACGCGCAGGGAACGCAGCAGCCGGTCGAGCGCCGCGGTGGGTTCCATCGGCTCCTGGCCGGGATCGTGCGCGCGCAGATGGAGGAAGATCTGGCCGTCCGGGTGCTCGGGTGCGAGGCGCCGGGCCAGCCGGACGGCCAGCGCCGTCTTCCCCACGCCCGGCATGCCGGAGATGGCCACGACGGTGACGGTGTCCGACCTCTCCGCGGCGAGGCGCATCAGTTCGCCGAACTCGGCGTCGCGTCCGGTGAAGGTGTGGGTGTCGGGCGGCAGGTCGCTGGGCGGTGACCGCCGTTCGGGCGGACGCGGCGGCGCCATGAGCGCGGGGTCGTCGTTGAGGATCCGCCGGTGCAGCTCCCGTAGCTCCTGTCCCGGCATGGTGCCGATGGACTCGTCCAGCAGCCGGCGGAACCGGTCGTAGGCCCGCAGCGCCTCGGCGGACCGGCCCGTCCGGTGCAGGGCGAGCATCAGCAGCTCGGCGAGCTTCTCGTCGTGCGGGAACTGGGCGAGCAGGTCGTTCAAGTCGGTGGTGAGGTCGGGGCGGTTCTCCAGCTCCAGTTCGAGCTCCAGGCGTTCCCGGGTGGCGGCGAGCAGTTCGTCCCGGATGCTCTGGCGGCGCTGCTCGGCCCAGGTCCCGTCCACGCCGTCGAGCGGTTCGCCGCGCCACAGGGCGGTGGCGTCGCGGAACAGGCGCAGCGCGTACTCGCGGTCGCCGGTCTCCGCCATGGAGCGGGCCTGGCTCCGCAGGTCGCGGAAGAGGTGGTAGTCGATCCGCGACCGGTCGACGTCCAGGACGTAGCCGCCGGAACGGCTCTCCAGCCGCACGTCGTCCAGGTCGGCCAAGCGGCCCCGGAGGCGGGTGATGTGCGGGTAGAGCCGGTCCCTGGCGCGGTCGGGCGGGTCTCCGTCCCAGACCCGCTGGATCAGCGCCTCCGTCGCGACCGGCTTGCCGGGTGACATCAGGAGGATCGCCAGGAGCCGCCGTTCCCGCGCGTACCCCAGGGGCCGGCGGCGCTCGCCCGCCCACATCTCCAGCGGGCCGAGGACGCGGAACTCCATCCACTCCCCCTGGTGACGGGAGGGGCCCTTGACACGCAGATCATCTCAGCGTCAAAGGGTGATTTCCAGAGCATGCCAGGCGTTATCGCCCCAAATCCTGAGAATTTCCCGGGGCCGCGTTCACCACCTGCGATGACACCGCAAGGAGGACCGCAAGGGATGCCGCAAGGTCGGTCGCCGATGCTCCTGACGGGGTCGCGTTTCGGACAGTCAACTCCCGCAAGGCCAAAGGGGGCACGAAAGGGATGTCCGTGAGCGAATGGCGCCGGGGGCCGATCGGCCCGGAGGCCGATCGATGGGCCACCCGGCGGACATGTAAGAGCGTGCTGGTGGTCGTGCACACCGTGACCTCGGGGCAGCGGCTGCTGGACGCCATCGGCGTACTGGAGAACGATCTGCGGGTACAGGTGTTCTTCACCCAGGGGCCCGACGAGTTCGGTTCGGGGGTGCCGGAGTTCCTCAGCGGTCTCGGGGCGGCGCGGATGCCCTGGGACCAGGCCACGAGCACCACCTTCGACCTGGCGATCGCGGCGAGCCACGGCGGGGTGCACCGGCTGCGCGCGCCCCTGATCGTGATGCCGCACGGCGCGGGGCACGGCAAGCTGGTGAGCCGCCGCGCCGGGCGCGCCGCCGGCGCGCGCCTGGTGTACGGGCTGGACGCCCAGCGCCTCGTCCATGACGGCGCGCTCGTCCCGGCGGCGCTGGTACTGGCGCACCGGGACGATCGCCGGGAGCTGGCCCGGTCGTGCCCGGAGGCGCTCGCGGTGGCGTCGGTCGTGGGCGACCCGTGCCACGACCGGCTGCGAGCCAGCCTCGACCGGCGCCCCTTCTACAAGATGGCGCTCGGGGTGGGCGACGGGCGCAAGCTCGTCGTGGTCGCCTCGACCTGGGGGCCGCGGTCGCTGCTGGGCAGCCGCCCGGACCTGTGGCCGCGGCTGCTCTCGGAACTCCCCGAAGACGAGTTCCAGGTGGTGACGCTCCTGCACCCCAACGCCTGGCACGGCCACGGCGAGTTCCAGGTGCGGTCGTGGCTGGCCGACTGCCTGCGGCGGGGCCTGAGCCTGGTGCCGCCCGAGGCGGACTGGCGGGCCGTGCTGGCGGCGGCCGACTGGGTCATCGGCGACCACGGGTCAGTGACCACCTACGCGGCGGTGACCGGGGCGCCCGTGCTGTTGGGCGGGTTCCCCGGCTCGGAGGTCAACCCCGACTCGGCGCAGGCGCTGCTGGGCGCGGTGGCGCCGCGCGTCTCCGGCCGTGGCTCGCTGCGGCGGCAACTGCTGCGGGCCGCGGACGGGTTCACGCCGGAGCGGTACCGGGCCGTGGTGGAGCGGATCACCTCGGAGCCCGGCCGGTTCGACCGCAACCTGCAACGGCTGATCTACCGGCTGCTGCGGCTGCGGCGTCCCACGGCGGTGCCGGGCCCGCGCCCCGTCCCGCCGCCCTTCCTGATGAGCCGGGCGGGTGGTGCACGATGACCGGCGCGCTGGTGTCCACGCGGCTGTTCCGGATCGACCGGTCGCTCGCGCTCACCAGGCAGGGGACGCGGCACCCCGACGGACGGCCGCCCGCCGTCCTGGTGATCCCGCGCGGCGGGCCGCTGCGCGAACCCCGGTTAATGGTGCTCGGCGACGGGCCGGTCCGCGGCGGCGCGCCGGGGCCGCTGGACTTCGCGGACGTCCATGTGACCGCCGTCCACAGGACGCACGCGGCGGAGGTCGCGGACGTGCTGGTGGACGGGCTCCCCGGGCCGCCGGGACGGCTCGCCGCGCTGCTGGAGCGCTATCCCGGCTGCCATGTCGCGGCGGGCGCGGGTCCGTGCGGCCACACGGCCGCGGTGCGGGACGCGGGCGCGTCCGGGACCGGGTTCCGCTTGTTCACCCTGTCCTGCGGGGAGGGGGTCCGTGGTCCGTGGGCGGCGATCGCGGGCTCGTTCCTGTACGGCTGGGCGGCGGCGGGCCTCGCGACCGGCGAGCTGTGCCGTTCGGTGCTCATCATCGGCGGGCTGGGCGTGCCGGAACGCGGCGGGACGGGCGAGCTGCTCGTCTCCGGCGGCGTCCAGGTGCGGGCGGCGGGACAGGAGATCGCGCCATGATCCCCACGATCCTGGTCGCGGGGGTGGTCAGCCTCTACATCTCCGTCAACGTGCGCGGCTTCCCCGTCACCTACGAGCCCTCGGCCAAGCCGGGATGGGCGCGCAGCGGGACGGCCGGGGTGGCGTCGCACATCGCGCGCGTCCACCGCGCCCTCGGCAACGACGTGCGCCTGTGCACGCTGGTCGGGCGGGACACCGCGGGCGAGGCGATCCGGGCGGAACTGGCGCGGGACGGCCTGAGCGGTCCGGGCGTCGTCGAGTCGCCGTCGTCCTCGCTCGGCGTGGTGCTGGTGGATCCGTCCGGGCGGCGGATGGGGATGCCGCATCTCACGGCGCTGGACCGGGTGGAGTATCCCTTCGAGGTGCTGCGCGAGCAGGCCCGTGGAGCGGACCTGCTGGTGCTGACCAACGCCAAGTTCGTCCGTCCGCTGCTGCCCCGGGCGGACGCGCTGGGGATCCCGATCGCGGTGGACGTCCACCTGGCCGACGATCCCGCCGGCGAGTACAACCGCCCCTGGCTGGAACGGGCGCGGATCGTGTTCTGCAGCCACGAGCGGCTGGGCGATCCGCGTGCCTGGGTGGCGGACCTGCTGCGCCGCTACCCGCGATGCGAGGTGGCGGGCGTCGGCATGGGCGCGCGGGGCGCGCTGGCCGGGCTCCGCGACGGCCGGCTCGTCGAGGTGCCGGCGGTCGCGCCCGCCGGGGTCGTCAACACCTCGGGGGCGGGCGACGCGCTGTTCGCGACGTTCCTGGACGGCTGGTGCCGGCACGGCGACGCGGGCGCGGCGCTGCGGGACGGCGTGCTCCACGCGGGCTGGAAGGTCGGCCACCGGCTGCCGGCCTCGGTGTCGCTGACCCGTGCCGAGCTGGCCGCGCTGCGCGCCGCCGCGGCCCCGCCCGTCACCTGGGGACGCTGGGACGGCTGATCCGGTCACGGCCCGCCGAGCTCGGCGAGCCGCCGGTCGAGGATCCTGGTCGGCGCGCCCGCGCCGGCCAGGATCGACCGGGCCCGCTCGTAACGCTCGCGCGCCTCGGCGATCCGGTCCCGCTGGAGCGCCAGGTCGCCGAGGACGTGCAGCGCGTCGGCCTCGCCGATGGCCGATCCGATCGCCCGCATCCCCTCCAGCCCGCGGGCGACCAGGTCCTCGGCGGTGGCCGGGTCCGCGCGGGAGGCGTGCGCCTGGCCGAGGAGCACGAGCACGCGTGCCTGGTTGTAGGCGTCGTCCCCGGTTCCCGACAGCAACCGCTCGGCCTCGCCCAGGTCCCGGACGGCCGCGTCCGCACGGCCGTCCCTGATGAGCGCGGCGCCCAGGTCGCACAGGGTGAGGGCGACATGCCGGTCGTCCCCGGCGGCCCGGTACTCCTCCAGGGCGGCGCGGAACTCGGCGACCGCCCCGGCCATGTCACCGCGGTCGAACGCGAGCAGGCCGAGGCGGCGCCGCGTACCGGCGGCACGGGACCGCTCGCCCAACTGCCGCCATAAGGTGAGCGCCTCACGGAGATCGTCGGCCGCCGCGTCCGGACGGCCGAGCGCGCGCAGGGCCAGGCCGGTCCGGTTGAGCATCTTGGCCTCGGCGTACCGATCCCCCAGCGCGCGGGCCGCGTCCAGGCCGACCCGGTCGAAGTCGAGCCTTTCCGCGTGCTGGCCCCGGTGCAGGAACAGCGGCCAGGCCGCGTCCACCAGCAGGTACGCCGCACGGTCGAGGCCGGATTCGCGGGCGCGCCTGGCCACCGCCCTGACCGTGGGGAACTCCTGCTCAAGCCAGTCCAGCGCCCCGGCGGCGTCGGCGAACTCGGGCGGGCCCGGGGGCGCGTCCGGAGGGCCGGGAAGCCTCCGGTACGGGGCGGCGGCGGCGTTGGCCGCGAGCACGGCCGCGAGCGTCCATTCGACCAGCCGGCGGACCGCGCCGGCGCGCGCCTCCGGCGGGTCGTGCTCGCGTACGGTGTCCACGGCGTGCAGACGGGCGAGCGCGTGCAGCCGGTAACGGCCACCCGGCAGGTGTTCGAGCAGGTTGGCGGCGTCGAGAACGCCGAGGAGGTCACGCGCGTCCGGCAGCGGTTCCCCGGACAGGGCCGCCGCCATGCGGGCGCCGAACGCCGTGCCGGGGAAGAGCCCGAGCGACCGGTAGAGCCGCCGCGCCCTCTCCGGCAGGCCGCGGTAGGACAGCTCCAGGGCCGCTCTGATCGTCATCTCGTCTTCCGCGTCCGGGACGGCCAGCGCCGAGAGCCGCCGCCGCTCGTCGGCGAGGTCGCGCACCAGGTCGTCCAGGGACCAGCCGGGACGGGCGACCAGCCGGGCCGCCGCCACGCTCAGCGCCAGCGGCGACCGCGCGCACAGCTCCACCAGCTCGCCCGCCTTCTCACGGTGGCGCCCGACGCGGTCGCTGCCCAGCGCGGTTCCCAGCAGGTCGAGCGCCGCGTCCTCGCCCAGCGGGCCGAGCCGCACCACGCTCGCGCCGCGCATCGTCAGCCCGGCCAGCCGCCACCGGCTCGTCACCACGGCGGCGGCCCCCGGCCCGCCGGGCAGCAGCGGCGCGACCTGCGCCGCCGAGTACGCGTCGTCCAGGACGACCAGCAGCCGCCGTCCCGCCACCAGCGACCGGAACAACGCGGCGCGCTCCCCCAGGCCCGCGGGCACGTGCTCGCCGGGGATGCCGAGCGAACGGATGAAACGCCCCAGCACCTCGGCCGGGGGCGCGGGTTCCATGCCCGAATGGCCGTGCAGGTCGGCATAGAGCTGCCCGTCGGGAAAGTCTTCGAGACGGCCGCGCGCCCAGTGCAGGACGAGGGCGGTCTTCCCGATCCCGGCCTGCCCGGTCACGACCACCAGCCCGTGCCCGGACACCATCCGGTCCAGCGCCGCCAGCGCCTCTTCGCGATTTACCAGAATGCCGGAACGGGGCAGTTGCCGTGGAATCGGCAGGGAAATCCCACCGCCATGGACATGGACATCGCCGCGCACGTCCCGGGCCTGGAAAACCGGCCCGCCGGTCGTGCCGCCCATCTCGTTGACATGCCCGCGGGCGCCGCCGCCCGGATTCCAGCTCATTCACACCCTTGCTCGCCGCCCGTACGAGCCCACCATCCTTGCCGATCGGTGCGGCGATTTCCGTATGTTTCCCAGGATCTTTACCCGGACGGAAACCAGTCGTCAAGAGAATCCCGGGCAATGCAGCAAGAGCGCATTCACGGCGCGCATTTACCGGAATACGGTCAGAGGGCGATGGTGCCGGCCTCGTTCAGGCAGGTCTCCGGGGTGAGGGTGGCGCCCGCGTTCAGGGTGGTCTCCATGGCGGCGGCGGCCATGGCCTCCCGGAGCCGCGACTCGGTCCGGGCGATGTCGGACCGTTCGGCCGGGCCCGGTGTCAGGCCGGACGTGCGGCGGACGGCCATGGCGGCACCCAGGAAACGGGCGGAGCACTCAGGATGCCCGGCGATGCTCAGCGCGCTGGCCAGGCCCTCAAGGGAGAACGCCATGTCGCGGGGCGCCTCCAGTCGGAGGGCGACGGACAGGGCACGGCGGTGCAGATCGACGGAGCGCTCCAGGTCGCCGCGCAGCTCGGCCGCGTGCCCAAGGCCCACGTAGAGCAGAGGAAGGAAGAGGGGCGGCTGGGCGTCGTCCCCCTCCTGCCCCTCCTGCACGGTCTCCAGCAGGTCCTTCAGCCGGGACTCCGCCTCGTCCGGGTCGCCCTCGTAGCGGGCGACGAAGCCCCGGACGATCTGGGTGAAGACCTGGGCGGGCGAGTGGGGCGCGCTCTGGGCCTGCTCGCAGTAGGTGCGGGCCTCGGCGAACCGGCCCCGCTGCAAGGCGATCCAGCCCAGCCACGCCTGCCGCATCGCGACGTCCGGCCACAGGTGCAGCTCCTCGGCCATGCGAAGGCCGTCCCGCTGCAGCGCGTCGGCACGTTCGTAGTCACCGGTCAGCTCGGCGTAGGCGGCGAGCCACTCGGCCGCCTGGAGCTGGCCCCAGCGGTCGCCGAGCTTGCCGAACAGCCGCGCGGCGCGCTCGCCCTCGCGTTCCAGGGCGGCGGCCTCACCGCGCGCGTGCGCGTGCCGCGCCCTCAGGATCAGCGTGGCGGCCTCGCCCCACAGGTCGCCGTGCTCGTGGAACGTCTCCAGCGCCACGTCGGCGAGCCGCTCGGTGGCGTTGAGGTCTTCCAGGTCGCCGCCGACGAACGCCAGGAACCACTGCGCGCGGGCCCGGTGGAACGGGGTGGTCTGGTCCAGGACGGCCAGCGCCTCGGCGCGCCGCGCGTGCCAGTCGGCGTCGCCCATGAGGATCCCGAACCCGGCCCGCCACGCCTTCGCGCGGGCGAGCGCGGCCGGGACGCCGCCGGTGGGAATGACCGCGTCCAGGGACCGCACGGCCTCCGACAGCCGTCCCCTCAGGAACCAGTACCAGGTGAGCGCGTTGGCGAGGCGCAGGCCGTCCGGGCCGTCCAGCGCGACGCGGAAGTTGGCGGCCTCGGTGTCCAGCAGCCGGAGGTGGTGGTCCTGGTCGCGGCCGAACAGGTACGGCTCGGCGCGCTCGGCCAGCTCGACGTAGTAGCGGTGGTGGCGCTCCAGCGTCTCCTCGCGCTCGCCCGCCTCCGCCAGCCGGTCGGCGCAGTAGGCGGCGATCGACTCCAGCATCCGGTAGCGCGGCCCCCCGGGCTCGTCGGTCATCACCACCAGGGACCTGTCGACCAGCTTCACCAGCAGGTCGAGCACGTCGAAGACGGGGATGTCGTCGCCCGCGCACACCGCCTCGGCGGCCTCCAGCGTGCAGCCTCCGGCATGCGCGGACAGGCGGCGCAGCACGGCGCGCTCCGGCTCGGACAGCAGCTCCCAGCTCCACTCGATCATCGCGGTGAGGGTGCGCTGGCGCCGCGGGGCGCCGCGATGCCCGGTGGACAGCAGCCTGAACCGGTCGTCCAGCCGCGACACCAGCCCGTGCACCCCCAGCGACCGGACGCGGGTGGCGGCCAGCTCCAGGGCCAGCGGGATCCCGTCCAGGCGGCGGCACAGCACGGCGACCGCGGCGGCGGAATCGTCGTCCAGCCGGAAGTCCCGCGCCGCCGCCGTGGCCCTCGCCACGAACAGCCGGACCGCGCTCGAACGTTCCAGTCCGGCCGGATCGGGACCGGGCCCCGACCCCTCGGACGGGACGGGGTCCGGGACGTCCAGCGGCGGCACGTTCCACACCACCTCGCCCGCCAGCCGCAGCGGCTCCCGGCTCGTCGCCAGCACGCGCAGGCCGGGGACGTCGTCGAGCAGCCGCCGCACCAGCCCGGCGACCTGATCGGCGACATGCTCGCAGTTGTCCAGGACGAGCAGGAACGGCCGTCCGCCGACCGCCTCGGCGACCCGCCGGTGCGGCGGCTCCTGCGCCCCTTGGTCGCGCACGTCCAGGGCCCTCAGGACACCGTCGACGATCTCGTCGGCCGTGGCGGACCGATCGAAGGCGGCCAGCTCCACCATCCACACGTCCGCCGTGTCCGGGGCGCCCGACGCCACCTCGACCGCCAGCCGGGTCTTGCCGACGCCCCCGGGGCCGGTGAGCGTGACCAGCCGGTCCGAGCCCAGGCGCGCGCGGACCTCGGCGACGGCGTCGTCCCGCCCGATCAGCTCGGACGCCGGTTCGGGCAGGTTCGTGCGGGGACGGTCGGCGGGCGCGGCGACGGCGACGTGCGCGGGCGCCGGCACGTCCAGCTCCGGGGCCTGGACGAGGATCGACCGGTGCAGCGCGACCAGTTCGGCGCCCGGGTCCAGGCCCAGCTCGTCCGACAGCAGCGTGCGCAGCCGCTCGTAGCTCTCCAGCGCCTCGCTCCGCCGTCCCGAACGGTAGAGGGCGCGCATGTGCGTGGCGCGCAGCCGTTCCCTGAGCGGATGGTCGGTGAGCAGCGCGCCCAGCTCCGCGGCGAGGGCGCCGTGCTCGCCCAGCTCCAGCCGCAGCTCCGCGTGATCTTCCAGGGTGGTGAGGCGCAGCTCCTCAAGGCGGGCGATCGCGGCCCGGGTGAACGGCTCGTCGGCGAGGTCGGCCAGCGCCGCGCCCCGCCACATCCCCAGCGCCTCGGCGAGCAGCTCCGCGCGGGCGAGCTGGTCCATCGCCGAACGGGCCTGCGCGGTGAGGGCCTGGAAGCGATGCGCGTCCACACGCTCGGGATCGACCTCCAGCGCGTAGCCGGCGGGACCGGTGGTGACCAGCGAGCGGGCGCCCGGCTCGGCGTCCTCCAGCACGCGGCGCAGCTGCGACACCTTCGCCGACAGCGCGGCGGGCGGGTTGCCGGGCGGCTCGTCCCCCCACAGGTCCTCGATCAGCCGGTCGGCGGGCACCGGCCGCCCCTCGTTGAGCAGCAGGTCGGCCAGGAGGGCACGCACCTTCAGCCCGGGCACCGCCACGGGCTCGCCAGCGTCGGTCCACACCGCCAGCGGACCCAGCACCCCGAAGAGCATCCACGCACGATAGCCGCCCGCCACCGCCACGGGAAAGCGAATCGGGACCGCCCGGGAAACAGCGGCGAATTCGCCGGAAGGTCCCCGTAAAGAATCCGCAAGCGCACCACCCCGGAGTGGGAATCGCGCCAAGCCGGAGGCGGCTCCGCCGGGGACGCTCGCCGACCACGACGAGGGAACCGGTTCCCCCAACCGGACACCGGATGCGGCACCGCCGTCACGACCACCCCGGATCGGCCCGCGACGCCCGGGCAAGCACTCCTTACACCACCTAGGGAAACCCCTCGAAGACCCCTCCCCAGGAAGCTCGTCTGGAAAAATTCGGGAAAATCACCGCGAGGTTGTCGATCGGGCCGTCCCGCGTTCGACGCGTGGGTGAACGGGAGGCCGGGAAGGGCCCCCTCGACGGCAGAGGAGAGACGATGCGGTTCCTCATGATGACCACCGACACCGCGGGCGGCCCGCCGGACGCGGTGCAGGCCGAGGAGATGGGCCGGTTCATCGAGGAGATGAGCAAGTCCGGGGTGCTGCCGGCCACCGGCGGGCTGGACCCGCGGGCCACCCACATCACGTCCTCCGGCGGCAAGATCACCGTGACCGACGGCCCCTACACCGAGGCCAAGGAGGTCGTGGTCGGCTTCGCGCTGATCGAAGTGCGCAGCAAGGAGGAGGCCATCGAGCTGTCCAAGCGGTTCTGGGCCATCGTCGGCGACGGCGAGGGCGTCATCCAGCAGGTCTTCGGCCCCGAGGACATCCCCGGGCAGTGATTCACGGGCAACCCACGGCCCCGGCGCGCGGTTTGCGCCGGGGCCGTGGCATTTGCTCTCATCGTCGGCGTGAGCATCACCGATCCCGGCCGTCCCGACGTCCACCGGACCATCGACGCGGTGTGGCGGCTGGAGTCCGCCCGGATCATCGGCGGGGTCGCCCGGATGGTGCGCGATGTCGGGCTCGCCGAGGAACTGGCGCAGGACGCGCTGGTCACGGCGCTGGAGCAGTGGCCGCGGACCGGCGTCCCGGACAATCCGGGCGCCTGGCTGATGACCATCGCCAAGCGCCGCGCCGTGGACCGGATCCGCCGGGACCGGACGCTCGACCGCAAGCTGGAGGAGATCGGCCACCGCCAGGAGACCGGCGAGGCCGCGGGGCCCGGCGAGGACGTCGACGCCGTCCTGGACGAGGACCGCATCGAGGACGACGTGCTCCGCCTGAAGTACCACCTGCTGCCGAGTGTGCGCGGTGACCTGCTGTCCAGGCTGGGCCGGTACGTGGAGGCGCGGGCCGAGTTCGCCCGCGCGGCGTCCCTGACCCGCAACGCCGCCGAACGGGCCGCCCTCGAGAAGAGGGCGGCGAGCGAGAGGTTGACATGATCGAAGTTTCGGACGTCCAGGACGCGGCGCGGCGGATCGCGGGCCATGTCCGAAGGACGCCCGTGATGAGGCTCGACCTCGCGGCGTTCGTTCCGCAGGACCCGGGCGTGGCGGGCACGATGTGGTGGAAGCTGGAGCACACCCAGCACACGGGCTCCTTCAAGGCCCGGGGAGCGTTCAACCGCATCCTGGCCGCCTTCGAGGCGGACGAGCTCCCGGAGGCGGGGATCGTCGCGGCGTCCGGCGGGAACGCGGGCCTGGCCTTCGCGTACGCCGCCTCACAGGTGGGCGCCAAGGCCGAGGTGTACGTGCCGGAGACCGCGCCTGCCGTGAAGGTGGCGAGGCTGCGCGCGCTCGGCGCGACCGTGGTTCAGGTCGGGGTGAAGTACGCCGACGCCTACGAGGCCGCCATCAAGCGCCAAGAGGACACGGGAGCTCTCTTCTGCCACCCCTACGACCAGCCCGAGATGTGCGCGGGCGCGGGCACCATCGCCTTGGAGCTGATGGAGCAGACCAAGGGTGAGATCGACACCGTCCTGGTCGCGGTCGGAGGCGGCGGGCTGATCGCCGGGGTCGCCACCGCCCTGGACGGAAGGGCCGAGGTCGTGAGCGTGGAGCCCCATAACGCCCCCACCCTGAACGCGGCACTACAGGCAGGGAAGCCCGTGCACGTGGAGGTGTCGGGGGTGGCGGCGGACGCGCTCGGGGCCAGCCGTCTCGGGGAGATCCCCTACGCCGCCGTGACACGGGCGGGCGTCCGTTCCGTGCTGGTCACCGACGAGACGATCAGCGCGACCCGCCGCCGCCTCTGGGAGGAGTACCGCCTGGTGGTGGAGCCCAGCGGCGCCACCGCTGCCGCCGCGCTCGCCAGCGGCGCGTACCGCCCCGCCGAAGGCGAACGTGTCGCCGTCCTGCTCTGCGGCGCCAACACCAGCCCCGACGACCTGGCCTAGCGCGAACCCAGGAATCTCAGGGGCAGCGGCAGGATCGGGGGACGGTCGGGCACGGCGAACGTACTGCGGCCTCCGCAGAGGGCCTGTGCGATGTGCGCGCCCAAGGCGTTGTCGATGGCGTGCGGCACCGGCACGCCCTGCCCGTTCAGCTTCTGGTACTTGGTGCGGTTGAAGCCGAGCGCCACCTGCCGGCGGCCATCAGGGCTGGACAGTGCCTGCGTGCCCGCCCCGAAGACAACCCCGTCATGGCCCCAGAACCTGCCGCAAGGAAGGTCGAGCGCGTACAGGCCGAGCCCGTAGTTCAGCACGGTTGTGCCGCTGGGGTCGCGCACGGGGACGGTCCGCAGCATCTCGGTCAGGGCGCCCGTCCCGATCAGCCTGCCCGTGAGCAGGGCACGGTAGAAGCGGTTGAGGTCATCCATGGTGGACACCAGCGCACCCGCCGTACCGGCCCAGGACATGTTGTAGACGCTGTACTCACGGGGCGGGTCGGCGTACCCGTACAGCGACTCGTACTGCCGGGAGTGCGCCCCCTCTACATAGGGCGTCCTAGGGAAATAGGTGTGCTTCAGCCCCGCCGGCTTGATGACGTTCCGGTCGATGAACGTCTCGGCCTTGATCCCGGTCACCTTCTCCAGCAGCAGCCCGAGAATGACGTAGTTGGTGTTGGAGTACGACCAGGACGCCCCTGGAGAGTTGGTAGGCGGCCCTGCCAGCCCCCAGGCGGCGAGCTGCGCCGGACGCAGGGTGTCGAAGCGCCCCCCATCCAGGCTCCTCGGCGACAGACTCCGCAGGGACGGGAACACGTACACGATGTAGTCGGCGATCCCGCTGGTGTGGTTGAGCAGCATCCGCACGGTGATCTGCTGCCCACGCGCACCGGGCACCGTCTCCGGCAGGTAGTTCCCGATGGGTGCGTCGAGCTGGACACGCCCCTGCTCGACCAGCTTGAGCACGGCCGTAGCGGTGAACGTCTTGGTGACGCTTCCCACCCGGTGTTCCATGCCCGCCCGTATGGGGCGTTCGGTCCGCACATCCGCGACCCCGGCCGCACCGCTCCAGGAGTCCGCGTCATGGCGCACGGCCGAGTACAGGCCGTACATGCCCGCCGCATGGGTCGCGTCCAGGGTGACGCGCAGCTTCGCCTTGTCATACGAGCCGACCTGTGGGTCGGCGTAGGGCTGCCGGTACGAGGCGACAACGGCCTGCTTGACCTGGCCCCCCACGCCCGGACCAGCAGCCGCTCCCGCGCTCACCCCGAATGCCAGTGCCGCCACGACCGCGGTGAGCCGGACCCGACCCCGAGCGCCCCCCGCACCCCGCCTGACCGCCGCCATCCCATCACTTTCTCGTGCACACCAAGTACCCGAAATCAGTCTTCTCGGGCAACACCCATGGTGTCATCAGACCCGCGGAGGAGATCGGCAACCCGCGAAGATGTAGCCAACAAGGCACAACCAACCCCCAACCCGCAACAACCACCCCGACGCCCCAACGGGGGTGCAGGGGGGGAGCCCCCACATATGTCACAGCTTCAGGAGATCACTACCAGCAAGTCCCCTGCTTGGGCTTGGGTTGCCTCGGGTACGGCCAGCCTGGTGATGGTTCCGGCGATGGGGGCGGTGATCGAGGCTTCCATCTTCATCGCTTCGATGGTGGCGACCACGTCGCCCGCTTCGACCTGATCGCCCTTGGCCACGCGCAGGGTGACGGAGCCGTCGAACGGCGCGGGCACGTGGCCCGGTTCGGACGGGTCGGCGCGTTCGACGGGCGGGGCGTCCGACACGACGGAGCGGTCGCGTACGGCCAGGGTGCGGAGCTGCCCGTTGACGGTGCAGATGACCTGCCGGACGCCGGCTTCGTCGATCTCGCCGACGGCTTCGAGCCCGGCCAGCACCCTGACGCCCGGTTCCAGGTCGATGGAGATCTCGTGGCCTGGGCGTAGCCCGTACAGGAACGCCCCGGTGGGCAGCACCGAGAGGTTGCCGTAGGCGGCACGGGATTCGCGGTAGTCCTTGGCGGGGCCTGGGAACAGGAGCCGGTCGAGGGTGTCGCGGATGTCGGGGCCGGCGAGCGCCTTTTCCTCGTCGCTGGTGAGCTCGGCGCGGGCGGGGGTGTGGCGGCGCCCGGTCAGGGCCCGTGTCCGGAACGGCTCGGGCCAGCCTCCGGGCGGGTCGCCGAGTTCGCCGTTGAGGAAGCCGATCACGCTGTCCGGGACGTCGTACCGGGCGGGGTTGGCGGCGAAGTCGTCGGGGTCGGCGCCCGCGGCGACGAGGTGGAGGGCGAGGTCGCCGACGACCTTGCTGGACGGGGTGACCTTGACCAGCCGGCCGAGAATCCGGTCGGCGGCCTCGTAGAGCCGTTCGACCTCCTCGAACCGGTCGCCGAGGCCGAGCGCGACGGCCTGCTGGCGGAGGTTGGAGAGCTGGCCGCCGGGGATCTCGTGCCGGTACACCCGTCCGGTGGGTGAGGGCAGGCCCATCTCGAACGGCGCGTACAGCTTGCGTACCGCTTCCCAGTACGGCTCCAGGGCGGTGAGCGCGTCCAGGTCGATCCCTGTGGAGCGTTCGGTGAAGTCGGTGTGCGCCACGATGGCTTGGAGCGGTGGCTGGCTCGTGGTGCCGGCGAGCGGGGAGGCGGCCCCGTCCACGGCGTCGACGCCCGCGTCGATGGCGGCGAGGTAGGTCGCGAGCTGCCCTCCCGCGGTGTCGTGCGTGTGGAGGTGGACCGGCTGGTCGAACCGTTCGCGCAACGCCGTGACGAGGGTGCGGGCGGCCGGGGCTCTGAGCAGCCCGGCCATGTCCTTGATGCACAGTACGTGGACGCCTGCTTCGACGAGTTCTTCGGCGAGCCGCAGGTAGTAGTCCAGCGTGTAGACCTTCTCGCCGGGGGATGACAGGTCGCCGGTGTAGCAGAGGGTGCCTTCGACAACGGCGTGCGTTTGCAGGACCGCCTCGATCGCGGGACGCATGCGCTCCACGTCGTTCAGGGCATCGAAGACGCGGAAGATGTCCACGCCCGTCTTGGCCGCCTCGGTGACGAAGGCGCGTGCGACCGAGTCGGGGTACGGGGTGTAACCCACGGTGTTGCGCCCGCGCAGCAGCATCTGAAGGCACAGGTTGGGCGCGGCTTCGCGGATGGCGGCCAGCCTGTCCCAGGGGGACTCGCCCAGAAAACGCAGCGCCACGTCATAGGTGGCCCCGCCCCACGCCTCCAGTGAGAGCAGTTGCGGGGTCATCCTCGCCAGGTACGGTGCGGCGGACACGAGGTCGTACGTCCGCACCCGGGTGGCCAGGAGGGACTGGTGGGCGTCGCGGAACGTGGTGTCGGTGACGGCGAGCGCGGTCTGGGCCCTCAGCCGTTCCGCGAACGCCTTGGCGCCGAGGGCGAGAAGCCGCTCCCTTGAGCCGTCGGGCGGCGGGCCGGTCAGGTCGAGCGGCGGCAGTTTGCTCTGCGGGTCGAGCTCGGTGGGCGCCTCGCCGTTCGGCTTGTTCACGGTGACGTCGGCGAGGTACCGGACGAGCCGGGTCGCGCGGTCGCCGCTCGACCGCGCGGTCAGCAGCTCGGGATGCTCGGCGATGTAGGCCGTGGTCACCCCGCCCGCGCGGAAGTCCGGTTCGTCCAGCAGGGCGCGGAGGAACGGGATGTTGGTCGCGACGCCTCTGATGCGGAACTCCGCGACGGCCCGCCGTGCGCGCCGCACCGCGTCCTCGAACGTCCGTCCCCGGCAGGTCAGCTTGACCAGCATCGAGTCGAAGTGGGGCGTGACGACGGCGCCCGCGTGGGTGGTGCCGGTGTCCAGCCGCACCCCGGCGCCGCCCGGCGACCGGTACGCCGAGATCTTGCCGGTGTCGGGGCGGAAGCCGTTGGCCGGGTCCTCGGTGGTGATCCGGCACTGCACCGCGTACCCGGAGACCTGCACGTCGTCCTGGGAGATCGACAGGTCGGCCAGGGTCTCGCCGCCCGCGATGCGCAGTTGGCTCTGCACCAGGTCCACGCCGGTGACCTCCTCGGTCACGGTGTGCTCGACCTGGATCCGCGGGTTCATCTCGATGAAGACGTGCCGGCCCTGCGCGTCCACGAGGAACTCCACGGTGCCGGCGTTCACGTAGCCGATCTCGCGGGCGAACCGCACCGCGTCCTGGCACAACCGCTCGGCCACCGCCGGGTCCAGCCGCGGCGCGGGCGCGATCTCCACGACCTTCTGGTGGCGGCGCTGCACCGAGCAGTCCCGCTCGCGCAGGTGGACGACGTGCCCGGCGCCGTCGGCGAGCACCTGCACCTCGATGTGCCGGGGACGGTCCACGGCCTGTTCGAGGAACACCGTGGGGTCGCCGAAGGCGCTCTCCGCCTCGCGGCGGGCCGCGTCCACGGCGGGCGCCAGGTCCTCGCGGCGGTCCACGCGGCGCAGCCCGCGCCCACCGCCGCCGGCCGCCGCCTTGACGAACAGCGGGAAGCCGACCTCGTCGGCCGCGGCCTCCTCCGACCCGGGGGCGGGCGTCGCGGACCGCAGCACCGGGAGGCCGGCGCGCCGTGCCGCGGCGACCGCCTCGATCTTGTTCCCGGCCAGTTTCAGCACCGAGGCGGGGGGTCCCACGAACGTGAGCCCGTTGCGCTCGCACGCCTCGGCCAGCTCGGGGCTCTCGGACAGGAAGCCGTAGCCGGGGTAGACGGCGTCCGCGCCCACCCTGAGGGCGGTCGCGACGATCCCGTCCACGTCGAGGTACGCGCGCACGGGATGGCCGTGCTCCCCGATCTCGTACGCCTCGTCGGCCTTCTGCCGGTGCAGCGACAGGCGGTCTTCGTAGGCGTAGACGGCGACGCTGGAGATGCCCAGCTCGTAGGCGGCGCGGAAGGCCCGGACGGCGATCTCGCCCCGGTTGGCGACGAGCACCTTCTGGATCACGGCGTAACTCCCAGGAGACGGTCAGGCGGCGGCCGCCGTGGTCATGACGCGGGGCTCGACGTCGAGCGCCCCCAACCTAACGTGCGCCCGTTTCGCCCTGACTCTTACCCCCGCCCCTGGGCCCTCCACACCGCCCGATCGAGAAAGTGAACTCGGATTCGGAATACGGGTGGCGATCTTGGTTGTTGAGGTGGGTGAACCACATCGATCCGCGATGCGCGCGATCCCGGAGGTATTCCCGTGCCCAGCAGCATCCTCAAGCTCAGGCTTCATCCCCGGCGCAAGCAGGTGAGGTCCACCTCGCTGCGCGCCCTCGCCGTCGCCGCCCGCCTGGAACGCGGCCATGGAGTGGAGGGTCCACCGGGCCATGACGGCGGCCGGGCGGAGCACCGCCCGTCGCGGCGGACGCCCGACCCGGCCTGACCGACGATCGGCCCGACCGACGATCGAAGGGCCCCGCGCGTGTCGAATCCGCCTGTTTCGCGCGGGGCCCTTCGCGCTGTCCGGTCCGTTCATGCCCTACGGTCCGCTTCGAACGCACGAACCTCGCGGGACGAATAGTCTGGGCCCGCACACGTGCAAGTGCGGGAAGTGACGAAGCGAGAGTGGTGTGACGGACAGGACGATGCCCGACGCCCATCCTCTGCAGCCGGGGGACCCGGCCGGGCTCGGAGGGTACGAGATCCTGGGCAGGCTGGGCGAGGGCGGCCAGGGCACGGTGTTCCTCGGCCGGCGAGCCGGGGACGAGCAGGCCGAACCTGTCGCGATCAAGCTGCTGCACGCGGGGCTGCGCGCCGACGATCCGGCGCGGGCGCGGTTCGTCAGGGAACTGGACGTGGCCAAGCGGGTGGCCAGGTTCTGCACGGCGCAGGTCCTGGACGCCGACCTGGCGGGCGACCAGCCGTACATCGTCAGCGAGTACGTCCCGGGACAATCGCTGCACCGGCTGGTCCAGGCCGAGGGGCCGCGCACCGGCGGCGCGCTGGAACGGCTCGCGATGAGCACGCTCACCGCCCTGTACGCGATCCATCAGGCCGGGATCGTGCACCGCGACTTCAAGCCGCAGAACGTGATGATGGGCCCGGACGGCCCGCGCGTGATCGACTTCGGGGTGGCCAGGGCGCTGGGCGCGGCCGGTGAGACGCAGAACGTCGGGACGCCCGCGTACATGGCGCCCGAGCACTTCACCGGCGGCGCGATCGGCCCCGCCGCCGACATGTTCGCCTGGGGCACCACGATGGTGTACGCGGCGACCGGAAGGCCCGCCTTCGGCAACGACGAGATGGCGGCGGTGATGCACCGCATCATCACCTTCGACCCGGACCTGGGCGACCTGCCCAGCCCGCTGCGCGAGGTGGTGGCCGCGTGCCTGGACAAGGAACCCGGGCGCCGTCCGACAGCGCGCGAGGCGCAGGAGAGGCTCGTCGGCGCCTCGGGCGGGGCCCTGCCCGACCCGGCCGCCTTCGCGCCTTCCCCGGCCCCTGCCGCCTTCGCGCCGCCTCCGGCTCCCGTCCAGAACGCGTTCCCCTCCCCGCCCTTCGCGCCCGCTCCGTCCGGCCCGCAAGGGGGTCCGGAACCCGGTGGCCGCGGGACGACGGCGCCGCAACCGCACGGTCCCCTCGGAACGGAGCGGCGGGGACGGGGACGGATGGTGATCCCGATCATCGCGGCGGCGGCCACGGCCGCGCTCCTGGCCGGCGGGTCGGTGTGGGCGGCGACGCGGTCCGGCGGCGACGGGCCGGAGCGGGCCGAGGCGGGCAGCACGGGCGGTCAGGACGCCACCGCGCCGCAGGAGAACGCGGCGGGCGGCGACGCCGACCACCTCCCGGGAGATCCGAGGACCTCGCGGGCCCCCGGCGAGAAACCCAAGGGCACCACCGCGCCGCAGCGGCCGGGAGGCGGGCAGTCCAGCACCCCCGGCGGCGGCGGTGGCGGAGGAACCGGCGGCGGAGATAACGGCGGCGGAGGCGGTGGCAGCGGTGGCGGAGGCGAACCCGCCCCGGAACCCGCACAGAAGTACACCGCCACGCAGGTCTGCGGCAGTGGCTACTACGTGCAGCGCTCGATGGCCGTGGCGGGCGGCCGGGTCTACCAGCTCTATAGCAACGGCACGAAGAAGAACTGCGCCGTGATGCTCAAGTCCAAGAACGTGGGACGCCCGACCTCGGTGTCGGTGTGGATCCAGGCCCAGGGCGGCAGCAGGGTCACCGACAGCGGGTCGTTCTCCTGGTACGCGGGGCCGGTGTACGTCTACGCCCCCGGGAAGTGCGTCCGGGTCGGCTCGGGCTCGTACACCTCGTCGTACGCCAACTGCGGCTGATCCGAGGGTTCCGCCCGGCGCGGGCGAGGCGGCGGGAACTCAGGCCGGGCGCGTTAGCGGGGTGCGCCCGGCGATGGCATTCGGACAATCGAAGGTGCGGGGAATCGAAGGGTCAGAGGTAGCGGGGCAGGTCGGTCAGTTGGTCGACGACGCGATCAGATGGTCGAAGTCGCCGTCCTTGGCCCCGAGGATCAGGGCCTCCATCTCGGGTCTGGTGTAGATGAGCGCGGGACCCTCGGGGTGGCGGGAGTTGCGCATGGCGACCCGCCCGCCGGGCAGTTCCGCGATCTCGACGCAGTTCCCCTGGGAGTTGCTGCGGCGGCTCTTGAGCCAGCGGGCGCCCCGCAGGCCGGTCGCCGGCATCCCGTTGTCGTAGAACCCCTCGTAGGGGTCCTCGTGAGAGTTCTGGCCCTCGTCGGTCTTGAGCATCATGTCTCTCTGAGATATTGGCCGAGAAGCTCGACGGTGCGCTCGGGTGTGGCGCTGTCGACGCACAGGCGTTCCATCGCCTGCAGATAGGTGTCGACGTCGTCGCGCTTGTCCAGGTACATGGCGCCGGTGAGGATCTCGACGTACACGACGTCGGGCAGGTCCTGGTCGGGGAAGCGCAGGATGGAGAAGGCACCGCCCTCGGCCGCGTGCCCGCCGAACCTGAACGGCATCACCTGGACGGTGATGTTGGGCAGCCTGGACATCTCGATCAGATGCTCGAACTGTTCCCGCATCACCTCGGGGCCGCCGATCGGCCGCCTGAGCGCGCCCTCGTCCAGCACGGCCCACAGCCTCGGGGCGTCGGGGCCCGTCAGCCGTTCCTGCCGCTGCATGCGCAGCTCGACCCGCTGCTCGATCTCGTGATCCGCCGCACCGGCGTTGCCCAGCCTGATCACCGCACGCGCGTAGCCCTCGCATTGCAGCAGACCCGGGACGAACTGGAGCTCGTAGGTCCGGATCAGCGCGGCCGACTCCTCCAGCCCGACGTAGGTCTGGAAGTAGCCGGGAAGGACATCGTTGTATCGGTGCCACCAGCCTGGGGTGTTGGCGTCCCGCGCCAGCTGTAGCAGCGCCTCGCGTTCTTCCTTGTCTTCGACGCCGTACAGCGTGAGCAGGTCGTCCACGTCACGTTCTTTGAAGCTGACCCGCCCGAGCTCCAGTCGGCTGATCTTGGACTCGGAGGCGCGGATGGTGTACCCGGCCTCCTGGCGGCTGACGCCCTTGTCCTCGCGCAACCTGCGCAGCTGGGAGCCGAGCATGATGCGGCGAACCGTCGACCCGGCTCCCGGCGAATCTGGAGTCACGCCCAACCTCCCGGCTCATCGGCGGACAGCGAACTTAGTGTGCCACTGCGGTGCCTGTCCTGCGATTACCTCCGATCATCAGCGCCCAACCCGGACAGGGAACCTGATGCCCGTTCGGATGCACGTGCATTGGGCCTTGCATTCGCACGCTACGATGCGCAGGATAACGCACGAGACTTCCGAGCCACGGCTGCACAACGAGATCACTCTGCGGGGTCCGGGGAATGACGTCACGTCAAGCGCAGAACGGCACGCGATGGGAGGTGGCCTCCGTCGCCGAACCGTCGGGGCCGCTGGACCGTGCCGCCGAACCGGAGACCGCGGAGCCGGAACCGGTCCCCGAGGCGTGCGACCTCCCGCCCAGGCTGAAGGAGGCCCTGTGGGCGCTGGTCAACCTGTCCGCCCCCACCGTCTCGTTCAGCGTCCTCCCCGAGCCGGAGTCGGTCACCGAGGCCCGGCACTTCGCGATCTCCCGGCTGAAGGGCTGGGGCGCCTGCGCGCTGACGAGTGACGTCGGCCTGGTGGTGTCCGAACTGGTCACCAACGCCCTGCGGCACAGCACGGCCCCCACCGTCTGGGACGCCGCGGCCTACGCGACCAGGCACGCGCCCGGTCTCGGGCATGGGAGGGGGTTCGCCGGGGGCTGCTTCGCGACCGGCGGCCTCGCGACGCGCTTCGGAACGGACCTGGAGGCCGGACCGGCGGGCCCCGCGCCCAGCGGCATCCGGCTGCGGATGCTGTACCACGCCCCCTGGCTGCTCTGCGGGATCATGGACTCCAGCCCGGAGGCGCCGCGGCGCCGCGAGCCCGACCACATCGCCGAGACCGGGCGCGGGCTTCATCTGGTCGAGTCGTTCAGCACCCGCTGGGGCTGGTGCGGGCTGCCCCAGGGCAAGGTCGTCTGGGCGCTGTTCCGTTCTCCCTAGCCGTATCCGGGTATACGCCAACCGATCACAAAATCATCGGTAGGACGCGGGAGGTGCCGTGGAATTCGCGGTCGAGAACCGGACCGAGAAGGACGTCACGGTCGTCACGATCAGGGGAGAGATCGACGTCTTCACCAGCCCCAAGCTCCGCGAGAAGCTGCTCGACATCATCGACGGCGACGGCGCCCGGCACCTCGTGGTGGACCTCAGCGAGGTGACGTTCCTGGACTCCACCGGGCTCGGCGTGCTGGTGGGCATCTACCACAGGCTGCGCGCGCGGGACGGGACGATGTCGTTCGTGGGGGCGAACGACCGGGTGCGCCGCGTCTTCCACGTCACCCAGCTCACCAAGATCTTCGTCCTGCACCCCTCACTGGAGGACGCCATCGCCGCCCGCGAGTCCTCCTCCACCTGACTCGGTACCTCTCTCCTCTCTACCTCTCTTCTCTCTCTTCTCCTCCCGCCCACCGCCTCCCATCCCTCCCGCTTCCCCCGTCTCCGGCCGTCTCCCCCCTCTTCGCCCGCCTTCGCACGCCGCGGCACCGCCCGTCCCGGCGACGCTCGCGCACTCGCTGCCTCCCCTGCCGTGACCCGGTACCGTGAGGGCAGAGATCAGGCCCGCCGCGGGGGCGCTCTCCCCGCCGAACGCGCGCGGTGCTGTCGGTCAACCGATCCATCGACCGGACGGGAGCCTTCGTGGCAGAACAGCCGCTGCATGAGCACAAGCTCGGCAATGGCCTGCGCGTGGTGGTCTGCGAGGACCATGTCGTACCGCTGGCCGCCGTCAACATCTGGTACGGCGTGGGCTCGCGGCACGAGCGGGCCGGCCGCACCGGGCTGGCGCACCTCTTCGAGCACCTGATGTTCCAGGGCTCGGCCAACGTCGCCGAAGGCGAGCACGCCGCGCTGCTGGAGAGCGCCGGCGCCACCTTCAACGCCAGCACGTCCTTCGAGCGCACCAACTACTACGAGACGGTTCCCGTCAGCCACCTGGAGCTGGCGCTGTGGCTGGAGGCCGACCGGATGGGCACGCTGCCCGCCGCGCTGACCCAGGCCAACCTCGACAACCAGCGCGACGTGGTGAAGAACGAGCGGCGCCAGCGCTACGACAACCAGCCGTACGGGACGGCGTTCGAGCGGCTGTGCGCGCTGACCTTCCCCGGCGGCCACCCGTACCACCACACGCCGATCGGCTCCATGGAGGACCTGGACGCCACCGAGCTGGAGGACTGCGCCGACTTCTTCGGCACCTGGTACGCGCCGGGCAACGCGGTGCTGTCGATCGTGGGCGACGTCGACCCCGAGGAGACGCTCGCCGCGGTCGAGCGGTACTTCGGCGGCATCCCCGCCGGGCCCGAGGCGCCGCCGGCCCGTCCCGGCGACCTGGAGCCGCTCCGCGAGGTGCGCGAGGAGGCGGTGGACGAGGAGGTGCCCTCGCCCGCCTACTTCGCGATGTTCCCGCTGCCCACCGACGGCGGCACCGACATCGAGGCGGCCGAGCTGGCCGTGGAGATCCTCGGCGGCGGCTCGGGCTCGCGGCTCTACGACCGGATGGTGCGCCGCGACGAGATCGCCACCGAGGTGTGGGCGGGGGTGACCCGGCTGGTCGGCGGCCCCTCCCTGGCCATCGTGGACGCCATCGGCCCGGACCCGCGGAAGATCGCCGAGGTGCTCGACGAGGAGCTGGAGAGGTTCGCCACCGACGGCCCGGACGCCGACGAGGCGGCGCGCGCCACCGCGCAGGCCGAGCGCGGCTTCCTGGAGCAGACCGAGACGGTCACCGGGCTGGCCAACGCGCTGTCGCAGAACGCCACCCAGTTCGGCGACCCGGCCCGCGTGTTCACCGCGCCGGGACGGGCGGCGGCGGTCACCGCGGCCCAGATCAAGGACATGGCGGCCCAGTGGCTCAAGCCGGGTGGACGCTCCGTGCTGACCTATGGAGGTACGGCCTCGTGACGAACGAACTGGCCCTGGCGCCCCGTCCGGTTCCCGGTCCCGTTCCCGCGTGGGCGTTCCCCGTGGGCACCGAGGGCACGGTGCCCGGGGACGGCCCCGCCACGCTCCGCTGCGACCTGCCCGGCCGGCGCCTCGCGGCGGTGCGGCTCGTCCTGAACGCCGGTGCCGGGCGCGAGCCCGAGGGCGAGGACGGCGTCGCCACGCTCGCGGCGCGGGCACTGCTGGAAGGCACCGAACCCGGTGGTGGCACCGCGCTGACCGCCGCGTTCGAGCGGCTGGGCGCCAGCCTGTACGCGTCGGCCGACCTGACCGCGCTCCGCATCGCGCTGGACGTGCCGGTGACCCGGCTCGGCCCGGCGCTGGAACTGCTGTCCTCGGTGGTGCGCGAGCCCGCGCTGGCCGACTCCGACGTGCGCCGCCTCGTCAGGGAGCGCCTGGAGGAGATCGCGCAGGACGACGCCGACCCCGGCTCGCGCGCCATGCGCGAGCTGCGCGCCGCGATGTTCCCCGCCGAGGCCCGCGCGTCCCGCCCGACCGGCGGCGGCCCCGAGTCGGTGGAGGCCATCCGGGGCGAGCGGGTTCGCGCGTTCTACACCTCGATCGTCCCCGCTGAGGCCACCGCGGTCGTCGCGGGCGACCTGTCCGGCGTGGACGTGGACGCCGCGCTCACCGGCGCCCTCGAAGGCTGGGCGGCCTCGGGCGCGCCCCTGCCCCGCCCCGACGCGATCATGCCGACGACGGGGCCGCGGATCGTCGTGGTGGACCGTCCCGGATCGGTGCAGACGTACCTGAGCATCGGCCATGGCGCGCCGAAGCGCTCGCACCCCGACTGGCCGCTGCTGGCGGTCGCGGCGCACGTGCTGGGCGGCGGGCTCACCTCGCGGCTGAACACCGTCCTCCGCGAGGAGAAGGGCTACACCTACGGCGTGCGAGCCGGGCTGCTGAGGCTGCGGCACTGCGGCCTGTTCATCGCGCAGGGCGCGGTGCACACCGAGGTCACCGCGGACGCCCTCGCCGACGCGCTGGAGGGGATGCGCGGAGTGATCTCGCGGGGCGTCTCCGAGGAGGAGACGGGGTCGTCCGTCCGCGCGCTGGCCGACCGCGCCCCCGCCGAGTACGAGACGGCCCGCGCGGTCGCCGCCGAGCTCGCCGACGCCGCCGCCAACGACCTCGGCGCCGACTACCCGCGCCGGTACCTCGACGCGGTGCGCGCCGCGACGCCCGACGAGGTGACCCGCGCGTACACCGAGCACGTCGACCCGGAGGCGCTGACCGTCATCGCGGTCGGGGACGCCGGCCAGATCAAGGAACCCCTGGAGAGCCTGGGCTACGCCACCGTCACCGTCTCGGCCACCGAGCCCGCTCCGGGCGAGCCGCCCACGGAGTAGTGACCGGACCGAACCGGTGGCATCGTGGTAACCGTCTGACCGATGCGGGATCAACCCGTGGCGTCGCGAGAAGGGAACGGCCTGTGTCCTATGGCCAGACGGCCGGCGTCTCCGTCGAGACCATCCTGTCCGAGCCGAACTGCCGTCCCGGCGGCGTCGTGGCCGGCAAGGTGCATCTCGCCGGGGGCGCGCGGCCGGCCGACATCCGGAATGTGACGATCGCGCTGATGCCGCGCATGGAGAACGGCTACGGCGGCGAGACGGCGGGCCCGGAGGTCTACCGCGGCGCGCTCACCCGTGCCTTCCGGCTGGAGCCCGGTCAGCGGCGCGACCTGTCGTTCTCCATCCCGCTGCCGTACGAGCTGCCGTTCACCACGGTGCTGGGGCGCGAGCTGCCCGGCTTCACCATCGGGCTGTGCACCGAGGTCGCCGTGAAGGGGGCGCCCGATCCCGGTGACGTCGACCCGATCTCGGTGGAGCCGCTCAAGTCCCAGCAGTGGGTGCTGGCGGCCATCGCCCGGCTCGGCTTCAGGATCCGCAACGTCGCGTTCGAGCGGTCCAAGCTGGCCGGCGTCCCGCAGCAGCTGCCGTTCTACCAGGAGATCCGGCTGGCGCCGCCGTCCCAGTACGAGGGGCGCGTCGGCGAGGTGGGGCTGAGCTTCGTCGCCAGCCCGCGCAATATGGCGTTCGTCCTGGTGGCCGACCCCCGCTCGGGCGGCTCCGGCGGCGCGGCGGCGCAATTCTCGGTCGAGCATCCCGAGTCCGCCGAGACCGACTGGTTCACCAAGATCCGCGAATGGCTGGACACCGCCGCGTCCCACCCGCGCTCCCATGGGCAGGGACATGGGCAGGGCCAGGCCGGGCCGTCACGGCAGGGCTCGCCGAACGTCGGCGCGCCGACCCCGGGCTCGTTCCAGAGCCCGCCGCTGCCTCCCCCTGGCGGCGGCCCGTCGACCTTCCCGCCGCCACCCGGGCCACCCGCGCCACCCGGGCCTCCCGGACAGCACGGCATGCCCGCCCCAGCGGCGGCCTCGTACGGCGAACCGGGCGCCTACGGGCAACCCGGCCAGGGACCCTTCCCTCCCCCGGCACCCGGCCCCGCTCAGGGCGGCCCCACACCCCCGCCCCCGCCCGCGCACGGCGCACCGTACCCTCCGGCTCCGCCCAGTCCCCAGTACCCGCCGCCGCCCGCACCGCAGGGACCACCGCCGCCTCCACCCGCCGTCCATCACCACCACGGCCCGCCCCCGTACCGGGGCGGCCATCACCACGGGCACGGGTTGCGCGCCGCCGGCGCGGTCGGCGGCGTCGCCGCGGCGGGCATCGCGGGCGGGCTGGTCGCGGGCGCCGCGGTCGACGCGTACGGCAACGTGATCGGCGGCGCGGTGAACGTCCCGGCGGGCCAGTTCGGCGACGCCGTCGCCGGGTACGCGGGCGGGCTCGCCGCCGAAGCGGGCAAGGCCGCGGTGAACGAGGTCGCGGGCGAGGCCGCGGGCGCGGTCGGAGAGATCCTGGGCGGCCTCCTCGGCGGCCTGTTCGGCTGAGGGAGCGGCTCCAGCCGTCGGCTCAGGGTGAACGAGACTAACCGTTGCGATCGCGTCCGGAGGCGGCCCGATGACCACGCTGATCCTGGTCCTGCTGTGCTTGGCGATCGCCGGGCGCGAGCTCTACCTCGCCTCCGACAAGCGGCTGCCCCGCGCGCAGGCGGAGCTGCGGGAGTTGCGCGCCCAGCTCGGCGAGCTGGCCCGGCGCCATGACGCCCTCCAGGCCGAGGTGGCGCAGGTGACCGAGCATCCGGGGATCGTGATCCCGCCGCGGCCGGAGCCGCCGCAGCCGCCGCCCGGGGCGTTGCGCGCGGCGGAGACGACGATGCCGGAGGTGGTCAGCCGCATCGACAGGCTGGGCGCGCGGCTCGCCCGCGTCGAGCAGGAGCTGGGCTCGCTGTCGGCCGAGCTGGCCGGGATGGGCCTCGACCGTGAGGCGCGGCAGGCGCTGGCCCGGTCCCTGGACGCCACCGAGCAGGTCGTGGCCGAGCTGCGGCAGGAGATGCTGGAACGCCTGGACCGCGACGAGGGCGTGGTGTCGGGCCTGCTGCTCAGCGAGGAGGGCGAGTCCGAGGCGCTGCTCGCCGAGGCGTACGAGCGGTGCGCCGCCGAGTACGGGCTGCGCGTCCGTACGCGGGAGGAGCGCTCCGACCGCTCCGCCGGCGGCGGCTACCTGGGGACGGCCTACCACCTGTCCGGCCGCCGCCCCGACGAGCTGGCCGACGAGCTTTTCCATAACGTCCGCGCCATGTACGACCCGCGGGACCCGTCCGCCCTGACCGCGCTGCTGGTCGAGCTGGCGCACCTGCACGGCGGTGGCATCGCCAGGATCGGCGCGTTCACCGTCGTCCGCACGGCGGGCACGATGCTGTGCGGGCTGCTTCCCGAGCAGGACCAGGAGGGCATCGAGCCGTGGGAGCCCGCGGCCCGCATCCGGGAGCTGCCCGCCGACCGGCAGGCGGACCTGACCTGGCTCGGCACTCCCGAGACGGCCTGAACCGCGCTAGAGGGAGACGAAGCGCGGACCCCGGGCGTCGTCCCGGTCGACATGGAAGGCGAGCAGGCTGCGCGGCGTCCGGGTGACGTCGATCTGGAGGCAGATCCCGAGGCCCAGGTCCGGGTCGATGAAGACGATCCGCCGCAGGGCGCGCAACGCGCGGCGCGTTTGGACGCGGGTCTCGGGGCGCATCGGATCGTGCAGGGTGGCGGTCACGACGCGTCCCGCGTACCGCCACAGCGCCGTCGAGTCGAGCACGCGCGGCCCGGCGGAGGCCAGCCGGGCGACGATCACGACGCCGGAGTCCTCCTCCTCACCCGGAGGCGGCGTCGGGACCTGCGGCGCCCGCCCGTCGGCCGCGCCGCCCGGCGTTCCGGGACGGTCGCTCGGCGCCACCGGCCCGGCCACCGCGCGGTGGTACCGCAGCGGGTCGATGGTGTCGATCACGAACGCGCCCGCGTACGGCCAGGAGGCCCGCGGCCTGGCGTCCCGCTCGCCCCGCACGCGCGATCCGACCGTCCGGTGGCCGAGGGGCACGCGGGCGCTGAGGTCGAACGCCATCCCGTTCGCGTCCCGCCGGACGGGGACGCCGAGCCCGGCCTGCCCCGCCTCGTCCAGGCCGTCGATCGTCCGCAACAGCTCGTCGGCGCGGCGTGCCAGCGTCGCCGCCATCCCCAGCCCGGGGAAGGCGCCTTCCAGCACGGCCAGGGTGGCGCGCCAGGTCGCGCTGGCGACGAACTCGGCGACGAACGCCTCCACGAGCGTCTTGCGGCGCTCGGGGCTGCTCATCGGCCCGGGGTCGGCCTGACGGTTCAGATCGGTACTGCGGCCGGGATCGGTACTGCGGCCGGGATCGTCCCGTGGCGGTGGGACGCGGGGCGGCTCGGGCGCCGGCTCCGGTTCGGCGCCGATGCCCAGGGCCTGCTGGACGAGCGACACTTCCGGCTGTGTCGCCTCCGGGGACGTGCCGGCCGGTTCGGGTGGCGGCGGCTCCCAGGCGGGCGGCTCGGGGGGAGGGCCGCTCTGCTCGGCGCCCTTGGCCGGCTGCCATTCGGGCGAGGGCGTCCCGCCCGGCGGCTGCTCCGGGCTCGCCGCGCCCTGGACGTGTACCCAGTCCGCCTCACCCTTCGCCAGGACGTCCGGGGCCGTCGTCCCGGCCACGCGGATGTCGCCGGGATGGGGCACGGGACGCTGAGGCGCGGTGCGCGGCTCGCCGGACGTGTCGTCGCGTTCGGGTCCGGTGTCCCCGTCGCGGTCTATCGGGCCGGATCTCACCTTCCGATACTCGGCCCTGCGCCGTGTCCACGGCAACCGGGCCCGGCCGATGCGCGGGCGCACGGTCAGGCCGGCCTGGAGGTGCCGAAGAGGGCGGCGCACAGGGCCGCGAGATCGCCGGGACCGTTCCCGGCGGGATGGACGGTCAGCAAAGGTCCGCCTTCCTCGTCGGCGTCCAGCCTGAGCCCGACCGGCACCTCCCGGTTTCCCTCCTCCTGGACGCCGTGGGCGGCGGCGACGTCCTGGAGCCCGACGGAGACGACCTCGGGCAGCTCGACGAGGGCCGGCCTCTCCGCGGCGCTGAGCTCGTCCAGCCAGAGGCCCAGCACACGGGAGGCCAGGCCGTTGAGCAGCCGTCCCCAGGGCTCCACGAGCTGGGGCGGAACGTTCTCGGTCTGGAGTTCGGGCAGCCCGAACCTGGCCATGCCCTTGGTGGTGAACCAGAAGCCGCCGGGGCCCGCGGTGTGCGGGAGCAGGATCCAGTCGGTCAGCCGTACCGTCCCGTCGGGGCCGGGCAGTGAGCGTTCGATCCGTTCCGCGTCCAGCACCTGCGGGGTGAACACGTCGATGACCGGGACGGGCCGGTCGGTGCCGAGCGCGCCCGTCGCCCCGGCGATGGCGCGGGTGGCCCACTCGTGCGCGGGCGGCCAGCCGGGACGGTACGCGGCGCGCACCGCGAGCAGGTGCGAGGCCGTGGCGATCGCGGCCAGGTCGGCCGGGCCGGCGCCGAACGCGGCCAGCAGGTCGGCGGGCAGCGGCGGGAACTCGGCGGCGGGACGCAGGTCGAGGGTGAGCAGCGGGCTGTCCAGCATCCGCAGCACCAGGTCGCGCAGCGGCGCGGCGATCAGGCGGGACACCCGTTCGCGTGCGAGAGCGCGCGGGTCGGGGGGCGGCGCGGGAAAGACGACCGCGTAGGTCGCCTGAAGGGTGTCCGGCACCGGCAGCGTCAGACTCCGCCCCAACTCGCTCCCCCCGGCCATGAACCGATGGACGGCGGATCCGCCGACCCGCCCCGCTCCTTCGATCAGAGCAATCCGGACGTTGGAAAATATCTGTCGCAGCAGCCATAAAACACTGGCAATTCAGGACGGGCTACACCCCTCCCCGCACCGCCCGGAAGCGGCCCCCGCGACCTTCCGGGGGCCCGCCCGGAGTACAAACGTTACAAATTGGCCAAAAGCGGCAATCCGAGTGGATGCCACATTGACCCCCATCCCCGTGCGGCAGACGATCACGCAGCCCCACGTTGCGATCCACGCAGGGAGGCGCGATGACGCGCGGGTATTTCCGGCAACGGTCGGCATTACTACGGCGAGTACCGCGGCAAGGTCGAGAAGCAGCGCCCCGGTGACAGGGTCGAGGTCTGGTTCGAAGGGACCAAGAACGGCAAGCGCGTCGCCAGCGAGAAGTTCACCTACACGGTCCGGGACCGCGACCGCGCGGACGTGGTGGTCATCGCGGACGAGGACTACACGGGCGTCAACCCGGCCTACCCGGCCGGCACCAACGCCCCACGGTACGCGCGGCAGTACGCCGACCTGGTCAAGTCCGCCAAGCACAAGCCGCTGGTGTGGGACATCGACAAGGACGGGGCGCCGCACGACCTCGGCGTCATGAGCCACTTCCGCGGCGCGGTCTGGTACCTGGGCGACAACCGGCTCACCCAGGACCCGGCCGACGAGCCGGTGCGCACCGCCGGCGGCGGCGCGTTCCCCGACTCGCAGGTGGCCGACCGCGCCAAGGACACGCTGCTGGCGGTGCGGTCGTTCCTCAACGAGGGCGGCAAGCTGCTCTACACCGGGGAGACCACCGGCTACTTCGGCCCGCTGGCCCAGGCCAACGGCGGCGGCATCCACTACGGTCTCAAGGGACACCCCGAGCGGCCGTGCGTGCTCACCCGGAGCTTCCGGGACGACTGCGAGCTGCTGTCGAACGACTTCCTGCAGTACTGGCTCGGCGGCTTCGACCGGCAGCAGGTGGGCGCCCCGACCCAGTTCGTCGGGACGGACCGCCCGTTCCGCGGAAGCGACGCCGGGCTCGCCGGGACGCCGACCAACCAGCTGAACGAGGCGGGCGGCTTCCAGGTGACCTCCACGGTGCTGCCGCCCTCGCGGTTCCCGCAGTTCCGCAGCTGGAAGGCGGGCGACTACCTCGGAGCGGCGGCGCCGACCGAGCCGTTCGCCGGCCAGTGGTACGTGGCGGGCCCGCACTCCGACGGCACCTGGCGGCGGCTGACCCGCACGATCGACCTGACGTCGGTCACCGCGGCGCAGGCGCCGACCCTGGAGGCGATGCTGTCCTACAGCACCGAGACAGGGTTCGACCACGTCATCCTGGAGGCCAGGACGGCCGGCGGGGACGACTGGACGACGCTGCCGGACAAGAACGGCCGGACCAGCGACCGGGTGCCGGAGGAGTGCTCGCAGGGCTACTTCATGGCCATGCACCCGTTCCTCGGCCGCTATCTGACCGGCGGGAACCCGTGCCAGAACACGGGGACCACCGGCAGCTGGAACTCCTTCACGGGTAACTCCAACGGCTGGGTGCCGGCCGCGTTCGACCTATCGGCCTACGCCGGCAAGCAGGTCGAGGTGTCGATCTCCTACGTGAGCGACCCGTTCAGCGGCGGCGCCGGCCTGTTCGTGGACGAGACGAAGGTCACCACGTCCGGCGGCCTGCACGACTCGGAGGGCTTCGAGTCCGGGCTGGGCCCGTGGACGATCGCGGGCGCGCCGGCGGGCAGCCCCGGCAACCCCAGCGAGTTCGTCCACACCGAGGCCCTGGTCGACTCCGTCTCGGCGGTGGCGACCCGGGACACCCTGCTGCTCGGGTTCGGCCTTGAGCAGGTCCCGTCGGCCTCCGACAGAAAGGCGATCATGAGGAGGGCGCTGGACCACCTGCTCGGATGATCCGTTCTTCTCTCCCCTCCGAGGGCCCCGGCCGCCTCCACCGGCCGGGGCCCTCGACCTTCCTGTGATGGACACCACCCCAGGTAGCGCAACCTTCAAGCACACCTTGAGCGTCTTCTACTATGGGAACGCGAACGGCGCCCGCCCGGCGCCCTTGATCGCCCAGGCCCGCGACATCCCGCCGACTTTCCGTCCAGCGGTGCCGCCCGACGTAGCGATCAACCCACCGCACTTCGGCCGATCCTCCCAGCGAGCATGGCCGGCATCCGGCAGGACCCGGCAGAGACCCAGTCCGAACCGGCCGGAAACGGTGGAGCGTACCCATGCATGGGGGGCGGCCCGATCCGCCCGGCATGCGCGTACCAACCCTGCGCGCGTGCGCGACCGGCCCTACCCGGGTCCTGATCCATTGGGGGAAGCGACGATGACCGCTGTGCCGCAGCCCGCTCCCGAGACCGATCCCGCCACCGAGCGCTACGAGCGGGACGTGCTGCCGCTCGCCGATCCGCTGTACGCCAGCGCCGTCCGGATGACCCGCAACACCGCCGACGCCGAGGACCTGGTCCAGGAGACCCTGGCCAAGGCGTACGTGAACTTCCACCAGTTCGAGGAAGGCACCAACCTCAAGGCGTGGCTGCACCGGATCCTCACCAACAACTTCATCAACACCTACCGCAAGCGCCAGCGCGAGCCGCAACGCGCCGGGTCGGAGGAGCTGGAGGAGTGGCAGCTCGCCCACACCGAGGCGCGCACCGAAGGCTTCAGGTCCGCCGAGTCCGAAGCGCTCGACCGCATCCCCGACAGCCGCGTCGTCTCCGCCCTGCGTGCCCTGCCCAAGGACTTCCGGGACGCCGTGTACCTCGCGGACGTCGAGGGATACCACTACAGGGAGATCGCCGAAATGATGGGCACGCCCATCGGCACCGTGATGTCCCGCCTGCACCGCGGCCGCAAGCAGCTGCGCGAGGCCCTCGCCGACCACCGCGAGGCGCACACGCTGGCCGCCTGACCCGCCCCCGGCCGGGGCCGGGCCCCAAATCGTGTTCCCGCGGTTGCCCCGTGACCGCGGGAACACCCTTCTCTCCGCCACTCTTTGCCGCCGCACCGCTACATTGAGCGATGACCTCGTCATCCCCAGTGACATCGGAGTAGCGATGCGCACCACCGTCACCGCACTCGCCACAACGGCCCTCGTCCTGCTTCCCACCCTCCCCGCGAACGCCACGGCCCCGCGCGCGTCCCTCGTCCTCACCGTCAGCCACCCGGAGGACCGCGGCCCCGGCACGCGCAGCGTCAACCTGCGGTGCGGCCCGGCCGGCGGGAGCCATCCGCGAGCGGCCGCCGCCTGCGCGGACCTGGAGCGCACCGGGGGTTCCATCGAACGCGCCCCCGCGCCCGGCACCGCCTGCACGATGATCTACGCGCCGGTGATCGCCGAGGCCACCGGGCGCTGGCACGGGCGCCGCGTCGACTATCACCGCCAGTACGGCAACCCGTGCGAGCTTGCCGCGCGCACCGGGTCGATCTTCCGCTTCTGAATAGGCCCGTTCACGGTGGGTACAGCGCGACCGAGTGCGAACCGGCCACCGTGCGTGCGAGCATGACACGTCGCGTGCGCGTCCCCCCGGAGACACACGCGCCACACAGACGGACGAGCCGCGACAACGGGAGGGCCTTCGTGTCCCGGAGAATCGGCGACGTCATGACGGCCGGGCCACGCGTCCTGCCGCTCGACGCCACCCTTTACGAGGCCGCGCGGATCATGCGCGACCAGGGCATCGGTGACGTCCTCGTCACCCTCTCCGGCCGGCTGTGCGGTGTCGTCACCGACCGCGACATCGTCATCCGGGGCGTGGCCGAGAACCGGGACGCCGCGCACACCCCGCTCAGCGACGTGTGCACCGCCCAGCCGGTCACCCTCGGCCCGGACGACGACACCGACACGGCGCTGCGCCTGATGCGGGAGGAGGCGATCCGCCGGCTGCCCGTCGTGGACCGCCAGCAGCGCCCCGTGGGGATCGTCACCATGGGCGACCTCGCGCTCGCGGACGGCGCCATGCACGACGGCGCGGCCGCCCTCCGCGACATCAGTGTGGCCGCGCCGGACATGTGACCGGCGGTCGAGGGGTACGAAGTGGCGGTCCGGCAGGATACCGTCGAGGGGTGCCGCCCACCGAATCCGTGCTCACCGACGAGCTGGCACTGGAGATCGCCAGGCTCGGCATCGTCGGCGAGTCCTCCGACATCGGCACCCTGAGGCGGGTGTCGGAACTGGCGCCGCAGGCGGTCCCCGGATGCGCCGGCGCCACCAGCATCCGCTGGGCGATCCCCGACGACCTGGACGAAGGCCCCGAACCCCTCGCCTCCGCCGCCAGCCACCCCGACCTCGCCGAGATCACCGACCGCCAGCTCGCCCGCCGGCACGGCCCGGTGTTCGAGGTGGTCCGCACCCGGACGGCCGTGAGCTCCGACGACATCCTGACCGAGGCCCGCTGGCCGGAGGCCACCACCGACATGCTCGCCCTGGGCCTGCGCACGTTCTCCACGACCCCGCACGTCAAGGAGCCCGTCCTGGTCACCCTCACCCTCTTCGGGGTGTCGCCGCGGGCGCTCGCCCGCGGCCAGCACGCGCTCGCCTCCCTGCTGGTGGCGCAGAGCAGCAACGCGGTGTCCAACACGCTCCAGTACGGCAGCGTCCACCGAACCGCCGTCCAACTCCAAGAAGCCGTAGAGGCACGCGCAGTCGTGGACCAGGCTAAGGGCATCCTGATGCACGCCCTGGGCTGCGACGCCGACGAGGCGTTCGCCGAGCTGCGGCGCATCTCCCAGACCCGTCACGTCAAACTGACGGCGCTCGCGCAACGCATCGTCGGCGACCAAGGACTCGTCGAGCGCGACATCGATCACACCGTCGACTGACTTACGCCAGTCAAGGGCATAGGCTGCGCTCGGCGACCGAGCGACCGGTCTCAGCTTGGCACCCAAGGACCATAGGAGACCCCCGCAATGCCCGACTATCTCGAACCCGAGACCATGATGCGGGAGATCGTCGATCTCGAGGACCGCATCGGCGAGCTCAGACAGGCCGCCGGAATGCCCGAGATCGACCTTCGGACCACACTCGACGCGGCGCTGGTGGAACTGGAGCTGGCGCTCACCGCGCTGCGCTCCGTGGGCACCGAGCAGACCAACGAGGCCGGGCGCAGCGCGTCCACCGAAACCGAGCGACGGGTGCTGCGCACCGTCTTCCAGGACGCCCCCGTCCCGCTGTTCCTGCTGGACCGCGACACCAGCGTCCGGCGGGTCAACCGCCAGGCGGCGGCCCTGCTGGGCACCTCGCCCGGCTACGTGTCGGGCAAGCAGTTCACCGCGTTCTGCGACCTGGCGACCCGGGCGGCGCTGCGCTCCCAGCTCGCCGGGGTCGTCCGCACCGGGCGGCGCCGCCGCGTCCCGGTCCGCTTCCTGGGACGCGACCAGCCGGTGGACGCCACGGTGACGCTGGCCCGGGTGTGGATCCGCGGCGAGCCCGACCCGATGGTCGTGGCCGTCGCGACCGCCGGCCAGGAGACGGCCGTCGACGAGGCCGCCGCCGCCAAGGCCGCGAAGGCCAAGGCCGCCGCCGCGGAGCTATGCCAAGCCGACGAGGACGTGGCCATCGCCACGATCGTGCACCGGCTCGACGTGCTCGGCAGCGCCACCGAACTCCTGCTGCACGAACCGGTGTTCAACGAGACCGTGGCGGTGCGCCGCTGCGCCCGGCTGCTGGCCACCGAACTCGCCGAATGGGTGATCATCGACCTGGTCGGCTCGAACGGCATCGGCCACCAGACACAGACGCCCTGGCAGCCGGGCGGGCGGCTCGACCCGGTCGAGGCCGCCATCGCCAGCGGAGCGCTGACCCGGCAGGTCGTGATGGGCCCCGAGGACGAGCGCTCCATCGAGGCCGCCCAGTCCGTCGAGGCACTCGTGCCCTGCCGCGACACGCTGCCGCACATCGTCTTCACCACCCGCCAGAGCGCCCTGCGCCCCCACGTCGAGGACCTGGCCGTCCTCGGCACCGACCCGGACGAGCAGCCGGTCTGCGCCACCATCGGCGCCACCTCCGTCCTGTGCGTCCCCGTCCAGGACGGCGACCGCTGCATCGGCACGATCACCCTCGCGTCCAGCGGCGAGAACGGCCAGTTCGGCCTGATGGACCTGACCGTCGTCGAACGCCTGGGCCGCTACCTCGGCCTGGTGATCCGCGCCGCCCGCCTCTACCGCCGCCGCGCCGAGGTCGCCGAAACCCTTCAGAAAAGCCTGCTCCCCCGCCGCCTCCCCGACATCCCCGGAGTGGCACTGGCCGCCCGCTACACGGCCGCCACGCACGGCGCGGAGGTCGGCGGCGACTTCTACGACGTGTTCCGCACCAAGAACGGCTGGGGCCTGGTCCTCGGCGACGTGTGCGGCAAAGGCGAGGACGCCGCCGCCGTCACCGCCACGGCCCGCCACGGCGTCCGCCTCATGTCCCGCCAGTACGGCACCCCCCGCGACGTCATGGCGGCCGTCAACGACGCGCTCCTCGAAGAGGACCGCTTCGTCACCGCCGTCATGACCACCCTGGAACTCCGACGCGACCGCGTCCTCGTCTCCCTGGGCATCGCCGGCCACCCCCCGGCCATCGTGATCCGCTCCGACGGCGTGATCCGCACCTCGTCCCGCGGCGGCGTCCCCCTCGGCCTCTTCGAGGACTTCGAAGCCGGAACCGACGTCCTCGACCTGGGCGTGGGCGACACCCTCTTCCTGCACTCCGACGGAATCCTGGAAGCCTGCGACCAGAACCGCGAGGAATTCGGCCAGGAACGCCTCCTGGAAACCCTGGCCGCGACCGCAACCGAACCCGTCCAAAGCATGCTGGACGCCGTCCAATCCGCCCTACTGGAATTCTGCGCCGGCGACCTAAGAGACGACGTCTCAATGCTAGCCCTA